>JADLHW010000085.1 GCA_020848615.1 Thermoleophilia bacterium | reverse complement strand
GTGGTGGCGGTGGCGCGCTTCCCCCGCCCCCCCGCCTGACCGTGCCGCCGGCCTAGCGGTATCCGCAGACCGGCCAGTGCGACCGCATGCCGCGTGAGAACGCCCACGCGGCCGCGAGCGCCGACGCGTAGGGGTCGGTGCGGGCGAACCCGGAGTACGGGGTGCGGCTCCACAGCGTGGACCCGAACTGGAACAGGCCGATGTACCGGCCGCTCCCGGCCTGCGGGTCCAGCGTCGACTCGCAGGTGGCGACCCGCCGCAGCTTGTCCTGGGGGACGCCGAACGTCGCGGCGGCCAGCGACAGGGCGTGCTGCACGGGCTCGCTCTCCACCGCGCCGGCGAGCGTGCGCCGCACGTGGCTGCGGGCGGATGCGCGCACGGCCCGCAGCTGGCGGCGGTGCTTGGCGCGCTCGCGGGCCAGCTGGCGGCGCAGCGTGTCGACGCGCGCCATGAGCTCCGCCTCACGCGGGCTCACGCCGGGGGCGGCCGGGGTGACGGCGGGGTCCGCGGCCGGCGGGGCCGTCGTCTCCGTCGCCGTCGTGGTGGGGGTCTCCCCGTAGGCGGGGAAGGGGGTGTCGCCCAGCGCGACGGCGGAGCCGGCGAGGGCGGTTGCGCAGATCACGATCAGGGAAACCGCGGTCGGGCGCCTCAGGATGACCTCCTGGTCATGGTGTCCCCCTCGTACCTCGCGCAGGCACCGGTCCCTCATGGACCGGGTGCTGCTGCCCGAACCGGGCGGGGGCCTGGACGGGTGAGGCACCGGGGCTCGCTCGTGGGCCCGCGGGGTGGGCATCCACGAGGTGGCGAGTCTCGCAGAACGTCCCGACCCCTCATGCCCGCCCGCCTCCTTCCCTGCCGGTACGAGCGAGAAACCCCGCCGCGTTCACCCCCAGGAACATCACCGAAATCGCCGGAATCGCCGGAACGGGGGTATCGAGGAGGACCGCGGCGGCCAGTCCGGCGGCCACGCCGGCGCAGCACGCCGCCGCGGTGCGGCCCACCGGCAGGCCGGTGCGGCGGGACCCGGCGATCAGCAGCCCGAGGATCGCCACGGCCACGGCGCCCAGCAGGCCGTCCGGCGGCCCGCTCCAGCCGGGCAGGCGCAGCCCGGCGGCCCGCAGCAGCTCCGGCGCCCGCTCCGCCGCGTACCCCGTCGGGCCGAGCGCGACCGACACCGCATCCGCGACGCCGGCGGCCACCGCGAGCACGGCCAGCTGCGGCGGCGACGACACGAGCGACGCCAGCGCCGCGCCCACGGCGGCCGCGGCGAGCAGGCGGCCCGGGGTCGCGACCGCCTCGGCGTCCAGCAGCACGCCGGCCACCGCCGCGGCGAGGCCGGCCGCCCCGGAGACCACGAGCACCCGGCGCCCGTGCGGCGCGAGCGCGCACGCCACCGTCGCGGCGAGCACCGGCACCAGGCCGGCGACGCCCTCCAGGATCGCGGCGCCGTCGCCGCCGCCCGCCGAGGGCAGCCGGTGCGCGACCGCGACGTACGCCGCCGTGGCGACGAGGGCCGCGGCGGCGACCGCGCCGCGCATCAGTACGGGGGCTGCGCCAGGTGCCAGTCGCCGAGGGCGCGGAACGCCGCCCAGAACGCCCGCTTGGCGTTCTGCTCGTCGAGCGACTCATCGATGTCGGGCACGACGATCGCCTCCGTCGCCGGCGTCCACTGCTGCAGCTCCCCGGCCGCCTCGGTGAGCGGAATGCTGCCCGACACGCCCAGCGCGTTGACCGCCTCCACGGCCCGCGGGCCCATCGGCACGATGAGCTTGGGGGCGACGATCTGCAGCTCGCGGGCGAGCCATTCCGGGTGGAACCCGGCGTCGTCGAGCTTCACGCACAGCGTTCCGTAGAGGGTGAGCGGGTCGATGCCCAGCCGCTGGACGCTCTTCAGGATCGCGCTGCCGGAGCGCCCGAAGAACGCCACGCCCTCCTGGCGCTCCGCGAGGCTCGCGGACCACTTGATCATCACGACCTCGGCCTGCGGCGACCCGGAGCTCAGCACGGGCAGGGCCGCGGCGCCGTGGTGCGCCGCCCAGGCGGCGACCTCGTCGTTCAGGCCGCTGAGCTCCGCGATCGCCCGCTTGAGGTAGGCGTCCTGGATGTCGCCGGGAGGCCCTCCGGGGCCGCCGGGCTCGGACGGGCCCGCGGGGCGGAGGGGACGAGGCCGGTTGCCGGCGCGCTGTCGGGGTGGGTCCGGGGTCATGGACGCCCCTGATATTTGGCGGCCCTGTCCGCGTTCCTGCGCGTCATCGTTTCAGGTGTCCGTCGCAACGGTGCGTGCACGTGCCCTCCGGGCCCGCCTGCCGCGGCGGGGGCGCACGAGCTCCGCCTCCGCCAGGGCCTCCACGAAGTCCCTGCCGTCCTGGAACGGCCGCATCGACACGCCCACCGCCCCGAGGGCGTCGGGCACCGCGGTGACGCTCGCGGCGCTCACCACGATGCCGAGGCGCCGTGCCGCCCGCCCGGCCTCCAGGCCCGCGGGGCCCGCGGCCGCGGTGACCAGCTCGAAGCAGTCCACCATGTCGGCGAGGTCCCGCAGCACCTCCGCGGACGGGACCTCGCCCGTCGACGGGTGGGGGGCCACCACCACGCCGCCCTGGGCGCGGATGCGTCCCGCGGTGTCCGCGAACGACAGGCCCGCGGGGACCTCCTCGGTCAGGAACAGGCCCACCACCAGGCCGTCGGCGGACGCCACCTCCTGCCCCACGATCACGGTGAGCCCGGGCGGGGCCGCGGCGGCGACCCGCCGGGCGGGCTCGAGCGCCGGGGCGGCGATCGCGACCACGTCGAGACCCGCGTCACGGCAGGCCGCCGCCAGCCGCGCCGGGTCGGCGTTCGCCGCGGGGCGGACCCGCAGGTCGGCGACGACCCGGGCGCCGGGATCGCTGCGCCGGTGGCCGCGGCGGGCGATCGCCCGGCGGTAGACCTCCTCCAGCCGGTGCGCGGCCTCCGCGGGGGAGGGCACCGAGGCGGCGGCCGCCGCGCCCAGCGCGGACCGGCGCCCGGGCTCGCCCATCAGGTCCACGACGGCCGTCGTCCATGCGTCGCGGGTGAACGGCGGCAGCACCAGGGCGTCGTGGCCGTGCCGCAACAGCTCGTCGGCCTCCGCGCCGCGGGGGGCGACCAGCACGCGGCCGCCGGCCATCGCCATGCGGGCCACCGGGCCGTCCACGTCCTCGGCGGTCCCCAGGAGCACCACGCTCGCCGCGGCGAGCGTGCGCCGCCACGCCTCCGGGCCGGAGTCCTCCACCACCTCCACCACGCCGCGCAGCGCCTTCGGGACGGCGGCGCGCGTGCGCCACGGCGCCTCCCGGGGGCCCATCACGGTCACCGTGCGGCGGGCCTCCGGCGGCAGGCCGCGCACCACGGCCAGCGCGAACCGCAGCCCGGCGCGGTCGCGCCCCCGGGCGACGATCGCGATGCCGTTCCCCGCGGGGGGGCCGGGATCCGCCGCGGCGGCCGGCAGGACCACGTCCTCACCGGGCAGGATCTGCTGCGCCGCGCGCTGGGCGATGCGGGACCCCGCGATGCGGACGTCCACCCGGCCGATCGCCCGCTGCACCAGCGGTCCCAGGAACGCGACGCCCTTCAGCGGGCGGTGGAACGTGGCGACCGTGGCGGCGGGGGTGTGGCGCAGCGCGGTGAGGGCGGGGGAGGGGGCCAGCGGCTCGTGCACGTGCACGACGTGGAACGGGCCGTGGCGCAGCGCGGCCTCGAGGCCCGCGGCGAGGTCCAGGGGGCCCGCGACGTGCCGCGCGCGCCCCGCGCGGATCGCGCGTCCCGCGCACACCACCAGCGGCGCGCCGGGCGCGGCGAGCAGCGCCGCGGCGTCCCCGCCCTCCGCCCGGGCGAGCAGCGACCGGCCGGCCGCGAGGGACGCCCGCGTGAGCCCGGGCGCGATCACGGTGACGCGGTGCCCGGCCGCGGCCAGGGCGTCGGCCTGCGCCCGCACCGCCCAGGCCAGGTCGTCCCCCGGCGGCCAGGGCGTGGGACACACGATCGCGATTGCGAGAGCGTCGCTCACGGCCCTCCGGAATATCGCAGAACGCCGCCCCGCGGGGCGGCTCCGGTCACCGCCGGCGGTGACCGGCGGACTCGGCCGCCGTGCGGTCGGCCAGGGACGCCCGCACGTGCCACACGCGCTGCCCGGCCGTGAAGACCGACAGCACCGCCAGGATGTAGATCACCACCTCGAGCACGCTGCCCAGGCCGCCCATGAAGATGCCGGACCCCGTGAGCACCAGCCGCTCCGGCCGGCCCATGAGCCCGCCCTTGTTGTCGTCGATCCCCAGGCCCTCCGAACGGGCGCGCGAGTACGACACCAGGAACGAGGCCGTGAGGGCCGCGAAGCACGCGGCGACCGCCAGGTCCTGCCCGTCGCGGGCGAACACCACGCCCAGGGCTCCGAGGATCACGCCCTCGGCCAGCCGGTCGAGGGTGGAGTCCAGGAACGCGCCGAACGTGGTCGAGCGGCCCTGCGCCCGCGCCAGGGTGCCGTCCAGGGAGTCGGCGAGGCTGAACGCGACGTAGGCGAACCCCGCCAGCACCCACTGGCGCGTGAGGATGAGCGCGGCCACGCCGCACACCCCGGCGAACCCCAGCAGCGTGAGCCCGTTGGGACTCAGGCGGATCGCGTTCGCGATGCCGAGCAGCACCCGGCCCACCGGGTTGCCGCGCCGCTGCGGGCCGTCGCCGGCCTGGACTTCCTGCACTCCTGACGAGATGTGGGCCCCCCTGGCGGGATCCGCGGACCGCTCCGCCCGTGTGCGAGGATCGAAGGCATGCGCCTCTGCACGTTCCTCGACGCGGGCACGCCCCGTGTCGGCCGGGTCGAGGGTGACCAGGTCATCCCCCTCGCCGCACCGGACCTCGTGACGCTGATCCGTGGCGGTGACGCCGGGGAGGCGGGCCCCCCGGTGCCGCTGAACCGCGTCAGCCTAACGGCTCCCCTGCGCCCCGTGAAGCTCCTCGGCGTGGTGAGGAACTACGCGCTCCACGCCGCGGAGATGCGGGAGGAGGCCCCGGCGGACCCCCAGCTGTTCAGCAAGCTGGTGACCGCGGTGACGGGCCCGGACGGCCCGGTCGTGCACCCGGACGTCACCGACCAGCTGGACTACGAGGGCGAGCTGGCGGTGGTGATCGGCCGCACCGCCAAGGACGTGGACGAGGCCGACGCGCTGGACCACGTGTTCGGCTACACCATCGTCGACGACGTGTCCGCCCGCGACCTGCAGGCGACCGAGCGCCAGTGGGCGCGGGCGAAGGGCTGCGACACCTTCGCCCCCATGGGGCCGTGGGTGGTCACCGCCGACGAGATCCCCGACCCGCATGGGCTGCGCATCCGGACCTGGGTCAACGGCGAGCTTCGCCAGGACGGCTCCACCGGGGACATGCTGCACAGCGTCGCGAAGCTCATCAGCTGGTTCTCGCGGGCCGTCACGCGCGAGCCGGGCGACGTGATCGCCACCGGCACGCCCGCGGGGGTGGGCAAGGGCTTCGACCCGCCCCGGTTCCTGCGACCGGGCGACACGGTGCGGATCGCGATCGACGCGATCGGCGCGATCGAGCACGCGGTGGTCTGAGGTGGGCACCGCCGAACCCCGCGAGGTGCTCTCCCGCGTCCTGCGCCGCACCGGCCTGGCGTTCCCGCGCGGCGTGGTGGGCGAGGAGGTCGCGGCGCTCGCCGCCGCCCTGGAGACCCCCGGCACGCCCCCGCAGCGGCTGGACCGCCTGGTGGCCGACGCGGCCGAGGCCCTGTGGCCCGAGCTCGCGGCCTCCACCGCCGCCGCGCTGCGCATGCACCGGGCGCGGGCCGTGGAGGGGGACGCCGGAGACCTGGAGGTGGCGCTCGGCTGGGCGGAGACCGACGATCCCGGGAACCCGCTCGCGAGGGCCCTGGTGGTGCGCGCCGCCCAGGAGCTCGCCGCGTCGCTCGCCCGGGCGGAGCGGATCCTCGCGCAGGCCGAGCCCTCGGTCGCCGGGGGCGGCCGGGGCGCGGCGGTGGCGGCGGCACGCGCCGTGGGCGCCGCCGCGGTGGCGCTGCTGGACCTCGACCCCGAGGACTACGCCCCGGAGATCGCCGAGTACGTGGAGGCCGGGGAGGACGGCGACGCGCTGGACCGGCTCACCCGCCGCACCGGTGACATCGAGACGCGCGCGTGGGCGCGCGAGGCGCTGCGCGTGCTGGGCCCGCGGGCGGCGCCGCGCGCCGGCGCGGCCGCCCGGGAGCTGGCCTCGGAGGAGCCTCCGGAGGATCCCGCGGAGGACGCGGTGTGGGTGCCGGTGATGCTCGCGCTGGTCGAGGAGGCGTTCGAACGCGCGCTGGCCGCCGGAAACGGAGCCGACGCCGCGTCATAACGGCCCTCCGGGCCGATATGCTCGGAGCTCGGCCGTCTCGTGACGGCCGTGACGAAAACCGGACGCCGGCATGGGACCGCCGCGCCGCCCGGGGCGGGCCGGCGCGGGTCACCCTCGTCCGGACGCCGGAGTCTCATTGCATGAAAAACGTGTCACCTGATACGTTCTTCGATGACCACTCGCGCGGGGACCTGCGGGCGTGCCCGGACCCCGAACCGCCCAGAACACACCGAGGACGCATATGGCCGACTGGACCGACTGGTACACCAAGGAGGACCCCACCAAGTGGGTCCTGGCGGAGATCCTCCGCGATCACGCGACGAAGACTCCCGACCGCCCGTACCTGAAGTTCGCCCAGAACCCGTGGGTGAGCTACGGCGAGGTCAACGCCCGGTCCAACCGGGTCGCCAACGCCCTCATCGCCCGCGGTGTGCAGCCCGGTGAGTCCGTCTCCGTGATGATGCCGAACTGCGAGGAGTTCCTCCCCGTCTGGTACGGCATCCTCAAGGCCGGCGCCGTGATGAGCTCCATCAACACGGCGTACAAGGGCGACTTCCTCTCCTGGACCATCAACCTGGTCGAGGCGAAGAAGCTGTTCATCTCGGACATCTACCTCGACCGGCTCGACCTCATCAAGGCGGAGCTCCCCAAGCTGGAGCACGTCATCGTGATGAAGACCGGCAAGCAGAACGGGCCGGACCCGAGCCTCAAGTGGGAGTCGCTCGAGGAGCTCATGTCCGCTCCGGACGGCGAGCCCGACGGGGTCGAGTACTCCTGGACCGCCGACGCCCGCATCATGTTCACCTCGGGCACCACGGGCCGCTCCAAGGGCGTCATCAAGCAGAACGCCGCCGACTACTTCTCGGCCCGCGGCCTGCTCGAGGTCATCTCCGCGACCGCCAAGAAGAGCGTCGCCGACCTGGCCGACGACACCTTCTTCTCCTGCCTGCCGCTGTTCCACAGCAACGCGCAGGTGCTCACCGGCTACCCGGCCCTGGTGGCCGGCGGCCGCGTCGCCTACGTGGAGCGGTTCTCCAGCTCCCAGTTCTGGCAGCAGGTGATCGACGCGGAGGCCACGGTCTTCAACTCGATCGGCGCGGTGAGCTACTTCATCTACAACATCCCGCCCTCGGACCTCGACAAGGCGCACAAGGTGCACACCGTGTTCGCCGCGCCGACGCCGAAGGACATCTACTACGAGTTCCAGGACCGGTTCGGGGTCACCTTCATCGAGGGCTACGGCCTCACCGAAACGGGTATGGCCACCTACATGGACCCCACCCAGCCGCCCGTGCCGGGTTCCATCGGCAAGGCGAACCCCGGCTACGAGGTCTCCGTGGTGGAGCCGGGCACCGACCGCGAGCTCCCGCGCAACACGCCGGGCGAGATCGTGGTCGACATGAAGATCCCGAACATCGTCATGCGCGCGTACTACGGCATGCCGGAGAAGACCGCCGAGGACTTCCGCAACCTCAAGCTCCACACCGGCGACCTCGGCCGCATGGACGACAACGACTACATCTACTTCATGGACCGCGTGAAGGACTACATCCGCCGCCGCGGCGAGAACGTGAGCTCCATGGAGGTCGAGCGCCAGGTCTCCGACCACCCGAACATCAAGGAGGCCGCGGCGATCGGCGTGAAGGCGGGCGAGGGCGCATCCTCGGAGGACGAGATCATGATCGTCTGCATCCCCGAGGGCGACGCGCCGGACCCGGTGGAGTTCACCCACTGGATGGCGGAGCGGATGCCGTACTTCATGGTGCCGCGCTACATCCGCTTCGTGGACACGCTCCCGAAGACCCCCACCGAGCGCGTGCAGAAGGTGAAGCTGCGCGACGAGGGGATCACCGCTGACACCTTCGACCGCGAGGCCGCGGGCATCGTCGTGAAGCGGTAGTTCCGACCATTGCGGGGCCCCGGGAGGCCGGGGCCCCGTGTTTTTGGAGGACGATCGACGTGAGGACTGACGAGACGCCCCGACTGGACCCCCTGGGCGTGCTGAGCAGCGCCCCCGCCGGGTTCATGGACGCACTGTCCTACCCGTACTTCCAGTCCGTCTTCGACCGGAAGAGCCGGCGCGTCGCGCTCGGCATGACCGTCGAGTCGGATGTCATCGCCTATTCGAGCCCCTACGAGCCGGTCGCGCTGAGCGAGCTCGAGGAGGCCCTGCTGGTGATGGCCGCGACGGGGCTCAACGGCCTCGCGCTCGCGGACCTCGACCCGGCCCGCGGGATGTCCACGCTCGTGCAGTGGACGAACCGGACCTGGCCGAGCGCCTGCAGCAACCACGGCACCGAGCTGTTCTGGTCGAACGACGAGGGCCTGTGGTGGCTCAACATCTTCGGGATGGTCCCGGAGCCCGGTGAGATCTCGACGCTCTCCGGCAAGCCCGTCGAGCAGCAGGCCGACTTCCTGGTCGACCTGTTCCGGCGCGCGCGGGTGAAGCTCAAGGACGGCCGCGCCGAGCTGCCGACCACGCTGCCCGGGCTGTTCGACTTCAACCAGTGGAACGCCAACAAGCCGGGCACCAGCCTGTTCGTGCCGGTGACGAACATGACGATGGAGTACATCAACGTCCTGTTCATCTACCTGGCCCGGTCGTACAAGTTCTCGATCGTCGACGAGCAGCGCGGGTGGGAGTCCGCCGGCCTGCAGAAGTGGATCGACCAGGGACGCGTCGACCCGGCGCGGCGCATGGGCATGATGGAGCTCGAGACCCGCGTGCTGTCCATGATGGTCGTCGAGCAGGCCTTCATGTGCCAGAACCTCAACCTCGCCCTCCAGGCCCTGGGCCTGGGCGGCTGGACGTTCACCGGCTACCTCCCGAAGTTCGTGATGGGCGGCGGCGACGTCCCCGGGCTGGGCTTCCGGTTCCTGGAGGACAAGCAGGGCAACAGCTTCGCGGTGGGCCGCGACGGGTACTTCGAGGCCTTCACCCCGCCGTACTACAAGGACATGCACGAGGCGGTGGACGCCTTCATGGCCCTCAAGTGGTCGGCCATGGACGACGACGTCCCCAAGCCGTACAAGAACAACGAGCCGTTCGTGCAGGCCATCCCGCGGCCCCACGAGGAGACCGTGGAGATGGTGAAGGACTACTGCCAGTACGTGTGGGACACCTACGGCCGGTTCCCGGCCTACCTGGACCCCATGTACCAGCGGCTCACGTGCCAGGCGCAGCACGTGGACCCGGACTTCTACGAGGAGAACTTCCCCGAGGGGGCCCTGTCGGGCCAGCACCGCAACCACTTCCACCGCTGGCACCCGGAGCTGTGCGACCACGAGGGCAAGCCGCCCCGCAGGGCGTAGCCCACGCCCCCACCGCAGGTGCGGCGAGGGCGGCCGAGCGGCCGCCCTCGCCCGTTGCGGGACCGGTTCAGGTCTTCTTGGCGACCCAGTCGGCGACCGCCTGACGGCGCGCCTTGCTCCAGGTGAACGCCGGCATGCCGACGCCGCCGTTCTTCAGCATCCTGAGGACCCGTGCCTTGGTGGGCTTGGTCTTGTCCAGGTTCGGCCCGAAGGTGCCGTGGATCTTGGCGGCCTTCATCGTGTGGCAGCCGGCGCAGTTCTTCTGCACCAGGGTCTTGGGGGTCGGGGCCTTCGCCGCCGTGCTCACGCCGGTGGCGAGCCCGGCCGCGGCCACGACCGCGACCAGGGCTCCTGCGAGGCGCTTGTCGGGCACGTGGTACCTCCTGTGTGGGGTTGTCTCGGCGGGTGGCGTCATGCGAACAGACCGCCCCCCAGCACGCCGCCCGGGGAAATCCCCGGGGGCACCGCGAACACCGCGCTCGCGCGGTGCTGGATGAAGTCGTTCAGGGCGTCGGAGGCCGCCAGGCGCGCCTGGAGGGCCGCGAACTGCCGGCCGGGGTCCCGCATAAACGCGATGAAGAACAGCCCGGCGTCGAGATCCCCGGTGCCCGGGTCGGCGCCGTCGGCGAACGAGTAGCCGCGCCGCAGGATCCGCACGCCGCGGTTGTTCGAGGGGTGCGACTGGCGGACGTGCGCGCTCATGGGGATGACCGGCAGGAAGCTCTCGGGGTTCTTCGCGGCGAAGTCGGGCAGGTCGCGCTCGCGCACGCCGGTGAGCGGGGCGCCGGTGTCCTTCTTCCGGCCGATCACGCCCTCCTGCAATGCGAGGGGCGTGGCGTCCCACCGCTCCATGTGGATGCGGATGCGGCGCGCGACGAGGTACGTGCCGCCGCGGAGCCACCTGGGCCCCTCGTTGCCCACCCACACGTGCCGGCGCAGGGCGGATGCCTCGGTGGCGGCGATGTTCGCGGTGCCGTCCCGGAAGCCCTGCAGGTTCCGCGGGGTGGGGTGCGGGCCCTTCCCGGAATGCGAACGCGTGAAGCCGGTCTGCAACCAGCGGAGGTTCACCCCGCCGCGCCCCACGTGGGCGAGGGCGTGGATGGCGTGGAAGGCGACCTGCGCGTCGTCGGCGCAGGCCTGCACGCACAGGTCGCCGCCGGACCGCGCCGCGTCGATGCGGTCGCCCTGGAACACCGGCAGGGGCTGGAGGGGGGTGGGCCGCAGGCCGGCGCGGCCGGTGCCGCGGGCGAACGCGCCCGGTCCCAGGCCGATGGTCACCGTGAGGTGCGCGGGCGCCAGGCCCACGGCCTCGCCGGGGTCCGCCGGGGCGGTTCCCGCGGGCGCCTGCACGACCTTCCCGGCCATGAGCCGCTCGGCGGCGGCGGTCCAGTCGCGCAGCAGGGCCTCCAGGTTCGCCGAGCCCTCCGCGGTCAGGTCGAACGCGGCGAACGCCAGCCGTCCGGGCGCCGGGGTGAGGATGCCTGCCTGCCTGCGGCCGTGGAACGGCACCGCCGCCTCGCCGGCGGGTGGCGCGGACAGCGCCTCCCGGCCGGCGAACGCGATGCCGAGCGCTCCGCCGCCGCCCATCGCGAGCAGGCGGCGGCGGGTGAGCCGCGGGCCGGCTTCCGTGCCGGACATCGTCAGCTCCCCAGCCGGAGGACCAGCGGCGCGCTGTAGCGGACGACGCGGCCGACCTTGTACCGGAGCCGCAGCACGTAGGTGCCGGCGGTCCTGGGCGTGAAGGCGACCAGGCCGCCCTTCTTGCCGAACGTGCGCGTCATGGCGTTCTTCGTGGTCTTGCCGCGCCGCACCTGGAGCGTGACCTTCAGCCGCGACGTGTTCTTCAGCGTGACCTTGAGGCGCACGACCTTGCGGACGTGGACGCCGCCGACGGTGCGCAGGCTCACCCGCACCTTGGAGACGGTGCCGCCGCCCGAGCCCCCTGGGCCGGGCCCGGTGCCGCCGCCGCCGCTCGGCGCCTGGACGCTGAGGTTCACGGTGGCCGGCTGGCTCACCAGTCCGCGGGCGTCGGTGGTGCGGTAGGTGAACTTGTCGCTGCCGGAGTACCCGGCGTCCGGCGTGTAGGTGGCGGTCGCGCCCTGCGCGCCGTTCTGGACCATCTTCACCGACCCGTGGGCCGGCGCGGCGAGCACCTTGAAGGTGAGCGGGCCGTCGGCGGTGGTCGTCGCGAAGCACTGCGCGATGGTGACCGTGCGGTCGATGTCGCTGGCGCAGACGCCCTGGTCGCTCCTGCGGGCGGGGATGGACGGCCCCACGATCGTGCCGCTCAGTGGCACCTGCACCGCCTGGCCCTGGGGCGTCTGCTCGGCCGCGCTGCTGGCGGTGGGACCGGGGATCGTGCGGACGTCGTCCAGCCGGTTGTTGGTCTTGTCCTGCTCCAGCAGCACGCCGGTGGGGTTCACGTCGCCGCGGAGGGTGTACTGGCCGGGCTGGAGGTCGGTCACGTCGACCCACTGGTACATGAGCTGCGACCAGTAGTAGTCACCGAGGCCCGGGGACAGCCCCATGCGGATGACCTTGGAGCCGTCGGCCGGGGAGTAGCACCAGTACGACCCGTACGGGCTGGGGTTCGACGACGGGAAGTAGGAGGTGATGCCGCCGCCCCAGGTGTCGAAGAAGCAGAAGCCCACCTTGTCGGACGCGTGGGGGGTGCCTCCGGGCACGAGCAGCGTGTACTGGGCGGCCGCCGCGAAGTGCCACGTGGTGCCGAGCGTGTAGAAGGCGGCGCCGGCCGCGGTGCGGTCGACCTTCTCCCAGTTCGGGTCGGACGTCGGCGGCGCCGCGTCGGGCTCCGTGGGCGTGGTGGGGACTCCGCCCCTCCAGATGATCTGGTACGTGCGCTTGGTCGCCGGGTCGCGGTACACGTCCAGCACGCCCGTGCCGGACTTCACCCAGATGACCGCGTCGAAGCGGTAGAGCGTGCGCCCGGGCTTCTCGAACGTGTCCATGTAGACGGGCACCTGCTGGTCCGCGTCCACAAGCGTCGGGAACATGGGCACCAGGTCCGGGAGATCCGTCTGCGCGTATCCCGCGCCCGTCGCCGGCGCGGCGCACGCCGCCGCCACACCGAGGATCGCCAGCCAACGTCGACGCATCACGGACTCCCTGTCACCGTCGTTTCCGAAGGGCGACCGTCCCGCGACCCCCGTGGCCGTCCACGCCCGTCGCGGGCGCGCGTCACGACTGCGTCCGTGCTCAATCGGGATCTCCGGATGGGGGGTTCGCGCCCGCGGCGGGGCGCACTGAGGGCAGGGGTACATCGCCCGGGCCCCGACATCTCCTCGGGTCCCGGAACCACCGTCTCACACGTCGTGGCGCCCCGTGAATGGGACGAACGCACAGTCGCGCACCCATACCATCGGGCTGCGCAATCCACCCCGGTGCGCCCTCCGGGCGGATGGTGACAGGGCCTACGGGAAACCCCGGATGTGGCGCGCACTTGCCCCGGGCCGCCGCGTGCCCGTAGGTTCCGGACGTTCGAGACACCAGAGGGCAAGGGGGAACCGGGGTGACCCGATTCACGAAGTGGGCGTGGCTGGCCGCGGTGTTCGCCGCGGTGGCCATGGTGACCGCAGGATGCGGGAGCGACGACTCGTCGCCCTCGGGTGATGCCGGCACGGCCGCGGCGATCCCGACGACCGCCGAGGCCGGCACGTTCCAGATGGGCATCGAGCCGTGGCTCGGCTACGGCCTGTGGCGCGTCGCCGAGGACAAGGACCTGTTCGCCGCGAACGGCGTGGACGCGAAGATCACGAACTTCAACACCGACGACGAGATCAACGCGGCGCTCGCCTCGAAGAAGCTCGACGGCGCGAACATCGCGACCCACACGGCGATGCGCCTGGCGGCCGCGGGCCTGCCCATCACCATCGTCCTGCTGCTCGACCAGAGCACCACGGCCGACGCGATCCTGGCGCCGTCCACCATCGCCTCCGTCGCGGACATCAAGGGCAAGAAGGTCGCCTACGAGGAGGGCACCACCAGCGACATCCTCCTGCGGTACGCCCTCAGCAAGAACGGCCTCACCATCGACGACGTCACCAAGGTCCCGACGCCGGCGGCGGACGCGGGCGTGGCGGCCCTCGCCGGCCGCGTCGACGTGGCCGTGACCTACGAGCCGTACCTCACCACCGCGCTGCAGAAGGACGCGAAGTGGAAGCTGCTGTTCACCGCGGGTGAGAACCCGGGCCTCATCAGCGACGTCTTCGTGGTCCGCAACGAGGTGCTGGAGGAGCGCCCCGGGCAGGTGCTGGCCCTCATCAAGAGCTGGCAGTCGGCGTACGACGAGTACCAGAAGGACCCGGCCGCGGGCCAGGCCGTCATCGAGACCTCCGTGGGCGCCAAGCCCGGCGACCTGAAGACCGCGTTCGACGGCGTGAAGTTCTACGACCTCACCGAGAACGCCACGGAGATCGTCTCCGGCGGGACGTACTTCGACACCACGCTGGCCGACGTGAAGACGTTCGCCACCGAGGCGGGCCTCGTGGAGGGCGACATCGACGCCCAGGGCCTGGTGGACCCGTCCTTCGTGCAGGCCGCCGGCAAGTAGCGCCCACCGGACCGCGGGGGACCGGCCCGGGGGCCGGTCCCCTCTCAGGTTCCCGTGAGCATCCGCAGGCCGTCGAGCATGAGCTCGGCGGCCGCCGCGGCGTCCCCGGGCTCCACGTGCTCCTGCGGCGCGTGGCTGATGCCGGTGGCGTTGCGGACGAACACCATGCCCGCGGGGATGCGCTCCGCGAGGATCCCCGCGTCGTGGCCGGCGAAGCACAGCAGCTCCCGGGCGTCCGGCGGCAGGCCGGCGCGCAGTGCCGCCCGGATCCCCGGGTCGAAGGTCACGGCCTCCGAGCGGGACGCCACGGTGACCTCCGCGCGCACGCCGCCCTGCGCCGCCGCGGCCGCCGCAGCGTCGCGCACGCCGGCCTCCACGTGATCGAGGTCGCCGCCCGACGGGGCGCGCACGTCCACCCACATCCGGACCTCGCCGGCGACGGTGGTGAGGGCGTTCGGCTCGGACAGCAGGCGCGTCGCGGTGGCGACCACGCCGGGCCGCCCGGCCGCCAGGTCGTTCACCGCCACCACCACGCGCGCGGCGGCCAGCAGGGCGTCGGCGCGGCGGTGCATCGGCGTGGTGCCCGAGTGGTCGGCCCGGCCGCGCACGTGCAGCGCCAGCCGCAGGCGGGCGGCGAGCCCCGCCACCACGCCGGCCGGGGCGCCGGCGTCGGCGAGCTCGGTGGTCTGGTCGATGTGCAGCTCCAGGAAGCCGCGCAGGCGGCCCAGCCACGCCGGGGCGCCCGTGAGCCCGTCGGGGTCCACGCCGGCGGTGCGCATGGCCGCGGCCATGGAGATGCCGTCCCCGTCACGCCGGGCGAGCGCGTCGGCGATGTCCAGGCGCCCGACCAGCGCGCGGCTGCCGAAGGTGGGGGTGTTGAAGCGGGCGCCCTCCTCGTCGGCGAAGGCGATCACCGCGACCGGGCGGGGCAGGCGCGCCGCCACCTCGAACGCGGCGGCCACGCCCAGGGCCCCGTCGTAGGAGCCGCCGTCACGCACCGAGTCGAGGTGCGAGCCCACCGCCCACCACGGGCCGGGCGCGTCGGGCACCGCCCACAGCGACCCCGCCGGGTCGCGCTCGGCGAGCAGGCCCAGGTCCTCCGCCTGCACCCGGAACCACTCGGCGGCGGCGTGGTCCTCCGCGGTCCAGGCCAGGCGGTTCGTGCCGGCCGGGCCCAGGCCGATGGGCAGCAGGCCGGCCATGCGGGCCTCGATGTGCGCGGCGGTGATGGTCATGCCACCGACCGTGCCGCGGCGCCGCCGTACTCGCCGGCCAGGGCGGTGGCGTGCAGGGCCACCTGCCCGCGGGCGGCGGCCAGCGCCGGGCCGCGCAGCCGGAAGGCCGGGCCCAGCAGGCTCACGGCGCCCACCACGCCCCCGCCGGGCCCGTGGACCGGCGCCGACACGGCGGTGACGCCCGCCTCCACCGCGTCGGTGCGCACCGCCACGCCGTCGGGGTCCACGCGGTCCTCCAGCGCGGCGCCCAGGGCGCTGCCCTCCAGCGGCACGAGCTCGCCCAGCCACGACACGTGCCGTATCGCGAGCGGGCTGGGGGCCTGGGCCAGGTACACGCCGTGCGCGGCGTCGCTGCGCACCGCCAGGTACGCCGATTCCTCCAGGTCGCTGGCGAGTGCCCGCAGGTGGGGCTCCGCCAGCACCGCCAGGGACGATCGGCTCGCGGCGCGCCGTCCCAGGCGCGTGAGGGTGGGGCCGGCCGTGAAGCGTCCGTCGGCGGTGCGCGCGACGAACCCGGCGGCCTCCAGCCCGCGCAGCTGGCGCAGCGCGGTGGACGGCGCGAGCGACGTGCGGCGCGCCGCATCGGCGAGACTGATGCCGTCGTCCGTCTCCGCGACGCTCACCAGGAGCCGCAGGGCGCGGTCGACGGCACGCATCGGCTCGGCCGGGGCCCGGTCGGTGCGTTGTTCCGGTGCCATGCAGCGGAATATAGTGCCGCAGAACGGAAACGCCACCGTCCGGCCCCGCAGGAAAGGACTCGTCCGGAAGTGAGCACCGACGTTCCCGTGACCCCGCCCAGGACCCGCCGCCGCCGCCCCGCCGCCCTGCGCATCGGCGGCGGCATCCACCCCGGCCTCCACGTGATGATCTCCGTGGCCGTCTTCGGGCTCATCCTCGTGGCCTGGTGCGTCGCGACCTACGGCGAGATGGTCGACGCGATCTTCCTGCCGTCTCCCGGGGACGTGCTGGGCCGGCTCCGGGAGCTCGCCTCCGACGGGACGCTGTGGGCCGACGCGAAGACCTCGATCGTCCGCATCCTCATCGGGTTCGCGATCGCGACGGTCATGGCCGTCCCGCTGGGGCTGCTCATGGGCACCTTCGGCGTGGCCGACGCCGCCCTCACCCCGCCCATCGAGTTCCTGCGGTACATCCCGCCGGCCGCCATCGTGCCGCTGGCGATCCTGTGGGTCGGGTTCGACGAGCGCTACAAGTGGTTCATCATCTGGTTCGGCACGTTCTTCTTCGAGACGCTGCTGATCATGGACGTGGTCCGCCGCGTCCAGATGGAGCTGGTGGACATCGGGCGCACCCTCGGGCACTCCGAGCTGGCGATCGTCCGGCGCATCGTCCTCCCGGCCGCCGCCCCCGGCATCTGGGACGCGGCGCGCGCGATGCTCGGGTGGGCGTGGTCGTGGCTCATCCTCGCCGAGCTGGTGGGCGCCAGCGACGGCTTCGGGTACCGCATCGCCCGCGCCCGGCAGTTCTTCCAGAGCGACACGATCTTCGGGTACCTGCTGGTGCTGGGGCTGCTGGGTCTCACCCTCGACCAGATCCTGAGGTTCACCGGCCGACGGCTGTTCCGGTGGGCGGAGGAGCGGCGATGAGCGCCATCGTCATCGGCGGGCTCGGCAAGAGCTTCGGCAGCGGTGCCAAGCGGGTGGTGGCGCTCCACGACGCGAGCCTGCGGATGGGCGAGAACGAGTTCGTGGCGCTGGTGGGCACCTCCGGGTGCGGCAAGAGCACGCTGCTGTCGATCGTCGCCGGCCTGCAGGAGGCCAGCGAGGGCCTCGTGACCGTGGACGGCGCGCCGGTCTCGGGGCCGGGCCGCGACCGGGGCGTCGTGTTCCAGACCTACACGCTGTTCCCGTGGCTCACCGCACGGCAGAACGTGGAGTTCGCGCTGCACGGCGAGGGCGGCTCCCGGGCGGAGCGCCGCGAGCGGGCCGCGGAGCTGCTGGACCAGATGCGCCTGGGGGAGTTCGCCGACGCGTACCCGCGGGAGCTGTCCGGCGGCATGAAGCAGCGGGTCGCGATCGCGCGGGCGCTGGTGTACCGGCCGCGGGTGCTGCTCATGGACGAGCCGTTCGGGGCGCTCGACGCCCTCACCCGCCGGATGATGCAGCAGCTCCTGGCCGAGGTGTGGGAGACGCACCGCCTCACCGTGCTGTTCGTGACCCACGACGTGGAGGAGGCCGTGTACGTGGCCGACCGGGTCCTGGTGATGACCAACCGGCCGGGGCGCATCAAGGAGGAGATCCCGGTGCCGCTGCCGCGGCCCCGCACCCCGGAGATGCTCACCGACCCGGCGTTCATGGAGATCCGCGGCAGGGTGCTGGAGAGCATCATCGCCGAGGCCCGGGCGGCCGAGGGGTGATCGCCGCCCGCCTGCACGCCGCGCGCGACCTGCGCGTCGAGGCGGTGCCGCCGCCCGAGGCCGGCCCCGGCGAGCTGCTGGTGCGGGTGGAGGCGGCGGGCGTGTGCGGCAGCGTCCTGCACGTGTGGCGCACCGGCGCGTTCGTCACCCGCTTCCCCGTGACGCCGGGGCACGAGGTGACCGGGGTGGTGGCCGCGGCCGGCGACGGCGCGAGGACCGCCCCGGGCACGCGCGTGGTGATGGACTCCAAGGTGCCGTGCGGCACCTGCCCGGAATGCCGCGCCGGGCACCCGCAGCGGTGCGGCGCCATCGGCTTCCTGGGCGAGGTGTGCGACGGGGGCTTCGCCGAGCTGCTCGCCGTCCCGGAGGCGGCGGTGTGCCCCGTACCCGCGGGGCTGGACGCGCGGGTGGCCGTGCTCGCCGAGCCCGCCGCGGTCGCCATGCACGCGCGCCGGCGGCTGGAGCGGTTCGCCCCGGAGGCCCGCCGGGTGGGCGTGCTGGGCGGCGGGCCCATCGGCGCCCTGTGCGCCCTGATGCTCCCGTCCACGACCGATGTCGTGGTCGCGGAGACCGACCCGGCGCGGGCCCGTCTGCTGGCCGCCGCCGGCCTTCAGGTCACCGATGCGCTCCCCCCGGGGTTCCGCGCCGACGCGGTGTTCGACTGCGCGGGTTTCGCGGGGTCCGTCGCCTCGGCCATGGCGGCCTGCGCGCCCGGCGGCATCGTGATGCTCGTGTCGCTGCACCACGGCCCGGAGACCCTGGACGCGAATGTCCTGCTCGCCGGTGAGCACGCGATCGCGGGATGCCACGTGTTCGAGGACGAGCTGCCCGACACCCTGGCCGCCCTGGCCGCCGACCCCGCCCGGTTCGCGGCGGTGGTCACCCGGCAGGTCGGGCTCGCCGAGCTTCCCGGGGTGGTCGCGGAGGCCGCGGCCGGCGGGCACGGGGGACTGAAGACCATCGTCGTGCCGGAGGGCGCCACATGAGCATGACCGGGACGGGCCTGGAGGACCTGGAGGGCGGCGGCGTCGCCATCCGCCGGGAGACCCGGGAGTCGGAGATCGAGCTGGCGGTGACCTTCGGGCCGCGTGACCCCGACCTGCCGCTCGACACGGGGATCCACTTCCTCAACCACATGCTCGAGATGATCGCCTGGCACGGCGGGCTCAACATCACGGCGCGCTACCGCACGAAGCGGTTCGACCTGTCCCACGTGGTGTGCGAGGACCTCGGCATCGCGATGGGCCGGTGCGTGCGCCGCGTCCTCGAGCGCCGCATCCCCGAGGGGGTCGCGTCGGTCGGCGAGGCCCACGGCACCATCGACGAGGCCCTGGCGTTCGCCATGTTCAGCCTGGAGGGCCGGGCGAACCACCACATCGACCTGCCCGCCTCGCAGCGGTCGGAGACCGTGGAGGACTCCTACGGGCACGACCTGGTGCAGTTCTTCGAGGGGTTCGCGCAGGGCTCCGGCGGCACCGTCCACCTGCGGCTCATCGCGGGCACCGATCCGCACCACCGCTGGGAGGCGTGCTTCCGCGCCTTCGCGCGCGCCCTGCGGATGGCACTGTCCCCCGACCCCTGGAGGGCCGGGGCGACGGCGGGCGTCAAGGGCACGCTGGATTGACCGGGCCCCTGGTCCTGGGCGCCACGCCGCCGGCCGTCGGCGACGTCGTCTCGGTCGCCCGGCGGGGCCGCGCGGTGCGGCTGGACGCGGCCGTGGCGGACCGGGTGGCGGCGTCCCGGCGCCTGGTGGACGACATCGTGGCCGCGGGCCGGCCGGTGTACGGGGTGAACACCGGGTTCGGGAGCCTGGCGGTCATCCGCATCCCGGACGCCGAGCTCATGCGGCTGCAGCGGAACCTGGTGGCCAGCCACGCGGTGGGCGTGGGCCCGCCGCTGCCCGCCGAGGTGGTGCGGGCCATGATGCTCCTGCTGGCCGCGTCGCTGGCCCGCGGGCACTCCGGCGTGCGCCCCGAGGTGGTGACGCTGCTCGTGGACATGCTCGGCGCGGACCTGGTGCCGGTGATCCCCGCGCGGGGGTCGGTGGGCGCCTCCGGCGACCTGGCGCCGCTCGCGCACCTGGCGCTGGCGATGTGCGGCGAGGGCCGCGTCGCCGCGCCGGACGGTGACCGTGACGCCGGGGAGGCCCTGGCGGCCGCCGGCCTGACGCCGCTGGAGCCCGCCGCCAAGGAGGGCCTGGCCCTGGTGAACGGCACGCATCTCATGGGGGCCCTCGGCGCCCTGGCGGTGCACGACGCCCTGCTGCTGCAGGACGCCGCCGAGGCCGCCGCCGCCATGTCGCTCGACGCCCTGCTGGGGTCCCTCACCCCCATGGACGACCGCATCCACGCCCTGCGCCGGCGCCGCCAGCAGGCCCGCGTGGCCGAACGGGTGCGCGGGATGCTCGACGGCTCCGGGATGCTCGCCAGCCACGCCGACTGCGAGCGGGTGCAGGACGCCTACACGCTGCGGTGCATCCCGCAGGTGCTGGGCGCCACCGCGGAGGCGCTGGACTACGTGGCGGGGGCGCTGGAGCCCGAGCTGGGCGCGGTGACCGACAACCCCCTGTGCTTCCCCGCCGACGACGAGGTCCTGTCCGGCGGCAACTTCCACGGCCAGCCGCTGTCGCTGCCGCTCGACACCCTGGCGATCACCGTCGCCGAGATCGCCGCGTTCAGCGAGCGCCGGACGTACCGCATGCTCGACGGCCGCGGCGACCAGTGGTCGCTGCCGCCGTTCCTCACCGGGTCGCCCGGCACCCGCTCCGGGCTGATGGTGCTGCAGTACACCGCCGCGGCGCTGGTGGCCGAGAACAACGTGCTGGCCCATCCCGCGGGAACCGGGTCGCTGCCCACCAGCGCCGGCCAGGAGGACTTCAACTCCATGGGCGCCACGGCGGGGCTCAAGGCCCGGTCGGCGATCGACAACGCGCTCTGCGTGGTCGCGATCGAGCTCATCTGCGCCGCGCAGGCCATCGACCTGCGCCGCCCGCTGCGATCGGGTCCCGGTGTGGAGGACCTCCACGCCCGCCTGCGCCGCATCACGCCGGTGGTGGATGAGGACCGGCCCCTGGCCGAGGACATCGCGGCCGTGGCCGCCGCGATCCGCGACGGCGAGCTGACGGGGGTGTCATGAACGTGTTCGGCGGACGGGGCGCGGTGGTGACGGGCGCGAGCTCGGGCATCGGGCTGGCGACCGCCCGGCTGCTGGCCGCGCGCGGCGCGCGGGTGCTGCTGGTCGCCCGCCGGGAGGACCGCCTGGACGCGGCCGTCGCGGAGATCCGGGCGGCGCACGGGCCCGGCGCGGCGCACGCGCACCCCGCCGACGTGAGCGATGACGACGCGCCCCGGGAGATCGCCGCCGCCGCGCGCGACGCCGTGGGCGGCATCGACCTGCTGGTCAACAACGCCGCCATGGACGGCGAGGGCGCGCCGTACACGGCGCTGGAGGCCGCCCACTGGCGGCGGGTGCTGGAGGTGAACGTGACCGCCGCGTTCCTGCTGGGCAAGCAGGCCGCCATCGACATGTCTGCCCGCGGCGTGGGCGGCGCCGTCGTGAACGTGTCGTCCATCAACGGGCTGGTCGCCGAGGAGCACTTCGCGGACTACAACACCTCCAAGGGCGCGCTCATCGCGCTCACCCGCTCGATGGCCGTGGACCTCGCCCGTGACGGGGTGCGCGTGAACGCGGTGTGCCCGGGCTACACGCGCACCGAGATGACCGCCCACACGCTCGCCGACCCCAGCACCCGTGCCCACATCGAGGCCGACATCCCGCTGGGCCGGGTGGGCACCGCCGCGGAGTCCGCCGAGGTCATCGCGTTCCTGCTGTCCCCGGCCGCGAGCTACGTCACCGGTGCGGTGGTGACCGTCGACGGCGGACGCACCGCCGGCTGGAAGGGGGCGCTGTGAGCGACCGTCCGTGGCGTGAGTACACGTGGCCCTCGATGGCTCCGGAGGACCGCGAGCGCATCCTCGCCCGCAGCAACCACAAGGTGTTCGACCCCGGGCTCCTGCGGTCGGTGGGGGAGATCCTGGACGACGTCCGCGTCAACGGCGACGCGGCCTGCAGCCGGGCGCTGGCACGCTTCGACGGCTGCGAGGTGCCCCCGGACCGCCTGCGGGTGCCGGAGTCCGAGATCGCCGCCGCGCCCGCGCGGGTGCCGGAGCCGGTGCGGGAGGCGATCCTGTACGGCATCGAGAGCCTGCGCCGCTTCCACGCCCGCCAGACCCGCGAGCGGGAGTGGGAGGAGGAGATCCGGCCGGGGCTGGTGGTGGGCGAGAAGCTCACGCCCGTCACGCGCGCCGCGGTGTTCGTGCCGTCCGGGAAGGCCAGCTACCCCAGCGTGATGATGCAGCTGGGCACCCCCGCGGTGGTCGCGGGCGTGCCGGAGATCGCGGTGATCGTGCCGCCGGCCCCCGGCGGGGCGGGGGAGGTGGACCCCGCGGTGCTGTTCGCGGCCGCGCAGCTCGGGATCACCGAGATCCACCGGGCCAACGGCCCGGCCGGCATCGCGGCCGCCGCCTTCGGGACGGAGTCCGTGGCGCCGGTGCGCATGATCGTGGGGCCGGGGAGCCCGGCCGTGACCGCCGCGCAGATCCTGGTGCAGACCCACGGCGTGGTCACCAACATGCTGCTGGGGCCGTCGGAGAGCCTGGTGATCGCCGACGAGGGCGCCGACCCGGAGTTCATCGCCGCCGACATCATCAACGAGGCCGAGCACGGCCCCGACTCGGCGAGCCTGCTGGTGACGCCCTCGCGGGCGCTGGTGGACGCGCTGGTGGCGATCGTGGATCGGCGTCTTGCGGAGCTGCCGGAGCCCCGGCGGTCGTACGCGCGCAGCAGCCTCACCGGCTACGGCGGCGTGATCCTGGTGGACGACCTGGCCCAGGCGGCGGAGGTCGCGAACGCCCACGCGCCGGAGCACATGGTGGTGGACGTCCGGGACCCGGACGCCCTGCTGCCGCTGCTGGTGAACGCCGGGGAGATCCTGGTGGGGCCCTGGACGCCCATCAGCGCCGCGAACTTCGCCGCCGGCGTCCCCGCGGCCCTGCCCACCGGCGGGTTCGCGAGGGTGAGCTCCGCGATCACCGCCCACACGTTCCTGAAGGCCACCTCCATCGCCCGGGCGAGCCGGGAGGCGCTCGCCGACATGGCGCCCTGCGTGCTGCCGCTGTGCGACCACGAGGGGTTCCCCGGCCACGCGGCGTCGTTCCGCGCCCGCGGGGTGGGGGAGTGACCGCCGGGGCCCCGGTGGTGCGCGCGCCGCGCGGCACCGAGCTGTCCTGCCGCGGCTGGCAGCAGGAGGCGGCCCTGCGGATGCTCATGAACAACCTCGACCCGGACGTCGCCGAGGACCCCGCCAACCTGGTGGTGTACGGCGGCACCGGCAAGGCCGCCCGCACATGGGAGGACTTCCACCGCATCGTCGCCACGCTGCGCCGGCTGGAGGACGACGAGACGATGCTGGTGCAGTCCGGGCGCGCCGTCGGCGTGTTCCGCACGCACCGCATGGCGCCGCGGGTGCTCATCGCCAACGCGAACCTGGTGCCCGACTGGGCGAACTGGGACGAGTTCCGGCGCCTGGAGGCCCTGGGGCTCACGATGTACGGGCAGATGACCGCGGGGTCGTGGATCTACATCGGCTCGCAGGGCATCGTGCAGGGCACCTACGAGACGTTCGCCGCGGTGGCGGAGCGGCGGTTCGGCGGGAGCCTTGCGGGCCGCGTGGTGCTCACCGCGGGCCTGGGTGGCATGGGCGGCGCCCAGCCGCTGGCGGTGACGCTGAACGGCGGGGTGGCGCTGTGCGTGGAGGTCGACCCGTGGCGGATCGACCGGCGCATCGAGACCCGGTACCTGGACGTGCGGGCCGATGACATCGATGACGCGGTGCGGCTGGGCGAGGAGGCCCGCGCCGAGCGCCGGGCGCTGTCGGTGGGGCTGCTGGGCAACGCCGCCGAGGTGCTGCCCGAGCTGCTGCGCCGCGGCTTCCGGCCCGACGTGGTGACCGACCAGACCTCCGCCCACGACCCCCTGGTGGGGTACGTCCCCGCGGGCCTGTCCCTGGAGGACGCCGCGACGCTGCGCGAGGGCGATCCGCAGGAGTACGTGCGGCGGTCGCGGACGTCGATGGCGCAGCACTGCGCGGCGATGGTGGGCTTCATGGACGCGGGCGCCGAGACCTTCGACTACGGGACCCACCTGCGCACCGAGGCCCGGGACGCCGGGTTCGCGCGGGCGTTCGACTACCCGGGGTTCGTGGTGGCCTACATCCGGCCGCTGTTCGCCCGCGGCATCGGGCCGTTCCGGTGGGCCGCCCTGTCCGGCGACCCGCAGGACATCGCCGCGACCGACGACGCGGTGCGCCGCCTGTTCCCGGACGACGCCAAGCTCCACCGCTGGCTGGACGCGGCGCGCGAGCGCATCGCCGTGCAGGGCCTGCCCGCCCGCATCTGCTGGCTGGGGTACGGCGACCGGCACCGCGCCGGCCTGGCCTTCAACGACCTGGTGCGCGGCGGGGAGGTACGGGCGCCCATCGTGATCGGCCGCGACCACCTGGACTCCGGTTCGGTGG
>JADLHW010000084.1 GCA_020848615.1 Thermoleophilia bacterium | reverse complement strand
GCATCCTCGCCCGCGCATGGTGCACCGTGATCTGGCGACTCTGGCAAGACCACACCACCTACAACCCCGCCCACCACCGAGCACTGCAGCGCATTCTGGCCACCCAGGGTTGACACAGGGCGTCTCACTCCCGCACCTCCCGTCCCGTGCGGCGCAGACGCCGGAACACGATGGTCTTCTCGCGTGTCAGGTCGGCGATCGTGTAGCCAAGGCCCTCGCGCCCCAGCCCGGAGCGCTTCACGCCGCCGAACGGGATCACCGGCGGCCGGTAGTTGTCGCTGCCGTTGACGACGACCCCTCCGGCCTCCAGATGTTCGGCCAGATGCAGGGCCCGCCCGAGATCGGATGAGAAGACCGAGGCCATCAGGCCGAAGCTCGACCCGTTCGCCACGGAGAGCGCCTCGGCGTCCCCCCCGACCGGGATGAGGGTGAAGACCGGCCCGAAGATCTCCTCGTCTCGGGCCACGGCCGCTCCCGGGGGAACCGAGCCGATGACCGTGGGCTCGACGAACGGTCCGTCGCCGCCGAGGCCGTGCAGGACCCTTGCGCCGTCGGAGGCGGCCGCGGCGACCTGGCTGCGGACCCGGTCGGCGGCCGTTGCGGTGATGAGCGGCCCGATGCTGGTGGTTTCGTCGGCGGCCGGGCCCACGACTTGGCTGCGGGCCACCGCGATGAGGCGGTCGGCCAGCTCGTCGTGCCGCGACCGGTGCACGATCACGCGCTTCGACGCCGAGCACGCCTGGCCGTTCATCATGAGGCGCCCGAACGCCACCTCACTCGTCACCAGGTCGAGGTCTGCATCGTCGAGGACGAGGCAGGCGTTGTTGCCGCCCAGCTCCAGATGCAGGGGCCGCAACAGCGGCGCCGACGCCTCGGCGACGCTGATCCCGGCGGCGGTGGAGCCCGTGAGTGACACCGCGTCGACCCTGGGATCCGCGACGAGGGCGGCGCCGGTCTCGCGCCCCCCGTTGACCACGCCCAGGATGTCGGAGGGCACTCCGCCGGCGATCAGCGCCTCGACGACGCGCATCGCCGTGAGGGGATCCTCGAGCGGCGGCTTCACGACGACCGCGTTGCCCGCGACGAGCGCGGCCGCCGCCTTCTCGACCAGCAGCTCGGCGGGGAAGTTGAACGGGATGATCGCCGCCACCAGCCCCAGGGGCTCGCGACGGGTGTAGGCGAGATCGTTCTCCGTTCCCGGGTTGCCTTCCGTGGGGAGGACCCGGCCGCCGGTGCGGCGCCCCTCGTCCGCGTTGGCGCGGAGGAGCCAGATGGTGCCACCGATCTCCCGTCGCGCCTGTCCGATCGGCTTTCCGGACTCGGCGGCCAGGAGGGAACCCAGCTCATCCGCCTGGGGCTCGAGGAGCGACGCCGCCCGATCGAGGGCGTCGGCCCGCTCCCGCACCGGGAGCGCGGCCCACGCGCGTTGCTCGCGCTTGGCGGCGCTCACCGTGGCGTCGAGAGCGGCGGCGTCGGCGAGACGCACGGCGCCGAGGTCTCCCTGTCCCTCGGGCCCCCGGATGATGGTCTCCGTGGCGTTCAGCATGATGAAATCATTTCAACATGTTGGCGGTCTCGCGCGCTAGTGGCGGATGAGTTGCGGATCATGGTCCGATTGCTCCGCCTCGACCGCCGCGACCAGCATCCGCAGGCAGTCGGGGTCGGTGAGGCGGCCGGTGCGGCCGGGCCAGGTCCCGGACGCCGGCACGAGCGTCACCAGCCCCGGCCAGTCGTCCGCGACCCCACGCAGCGGCATCCGCCGACCGCCGACCATGCGTCCCCCCGGGATCCGCGCCCGACGTCTGCCGGCCACGTCGTCCAGGAACGAGCGGTGGGTCAGGCGGGGGGCGACATAGGCGAGGATCCGACGGTACGAAGGCGCCCATGCGTCGAGGGTCTCGCCCATGAGCCGCGCGAGCCGGTTGTGCACCTCGACATAGGCGGTGCGCTCCGCGTCGCCCCAGCGGGCGCCTCGCGGACCGGGAACCGTCGTGCAGTCCGGCCGCCACCAGCAGTGAATCCCGCGGTGCTCGAACAGGCCGGGGTCGTCGTACCGCGTGCAGGGGCTCGGACGTCCCTGCCACCGGTAGACGGCCTCGTACGGGACGATCCCGAAGGGCTCGGAGATCACGGCGCGGTCGATCCGCAGGCCCTTGCCGACCAGCGGCGCGTTGGACAGGAGTCTCGCCGGCGCATGCGCCGCGAGCCCGTCCGGCCAGTCGCCCCGCCCCGCCGGAAGGTATCCGGCGGCGATGAGGGCCTCGTTGACCGCGCGATGATCGTCCGAGAGCGTGTACGGCTTCCGCATCTCGCAGGGCAGCAGCAGGAGGACCGCGGGCTCCGGACCGGTTTCCGGCCGGCGCTCGGAGATCCATCGGTGGAACCGGCGGACCACCGGCAGGTCCATGGCCTCCAGGTTCTCCTGGGGGCAGAGGAACGTCATGTCCTCGTCCAGGGTGAACGGCGACGCGATCTTCGCGTGTCCACGTGCGACGAGCTCCGCGCGGGAGACGCTCACCTGCCGCCCTCGGCGACCGAGCCGTATGGGTAGGCGTCCGGTCGGGGCGCGGTGAGCTCGCCGTAGAGCTCGGGCCGGCGGGCGCGCAGGAGGCCCGGCAGGGAGGTGAACGTCTTGGGCTGCTCCATGGAGTCGTCCCGCGAGCGAAGCTCCCGGCCCCGGGCCAGGTCCAGTGGGGCGACCAGTAGGTCGTGGGTCGCCGAGCGGGCGACGAGCCCCTCGGGACCGGCGATGAGCGCGCTGCCCGGCTCCCCGTCGAAACGGGTCTGGGTGAGCGCGACGTGGCAGAGGTTCTCGATCGCCCGGGCCCGGGCGACGAGGCGCCAGTTCCCCGCGATCGCGCCGAACCCTCCGCCGGCCGGCGCCAGCAGCACCTCGGCGCCGCGCAGGGCGAGGATGCGCGCCACCTCCGGCACCCACAGCTCCGAGCACACCATCAGGCCGAGGAGAACCCCGTCGAGCTCCACCGCGGTGAGCTCCTCGCCCGGCGCGACGGGGCACCCGTTGAGCGTGGGGTGGACATCGCCGGTGGCGGGGTGGGTGCGGGCAGTGTGGGCGAGCGTCACGCCACGCGCGTCGACCAGGTGCAGGATCACGCGGTTCGGGCCCTCGATCGTCGCCGGCTCCAGCCGGCTCCAGCACACCGCCATGCCGTGCCGGACCGCCGCCTCCCGCATCAACGGCTCCGGATCGCACGCCTCACCGACGCGCATGGGGCCCGGGTACGCCTCGGGGAACAGCACCAGACGGGCGCCTTCGGCCGCCGCCCTGCGAACGAGGCCGAGGGCGTCGTCGACCGCCTGGATCGTGCCGTCGGGCGGCCACCGCGGTTGGGCGACGGCGAGCATGAACGTGTCGGGTGGGCTCATGCCCTACCTCCGGACGTAGGGGCGGCCGAGCGCCGCCGGGGGGAGGGTTCGGCCGACCAGACCGGCGTAGACCGCCAGGGTCAGCACGTAGGGCAGCGCGAGGAGCAGCTCGTAGGGGAGGTCGGCGGAGGTCACCTGCGCACGGAGCGCGAGGGCCTCGCACACCCCGAACAGCAGAGCCGCGGGGACGAGGTGGCTCGGCGACCACCTGGCGATGATCACGATGGCGAGCGCGATGAACCCCCGACCGCCCGACATGCCGTCACTGAAGGTGAAGATGTCGCCCAGCGAGATGAAGACGCCTCCGAGCCCGGCGAGCGCGCCACAGATCAGGGTCGCCTGCCAGCGCATCGCGATCACCCGGATGCCGAGACTGTCCGCCGCCCGAGGGTCCTCGCCGCAGGCACGCAGCCGCAACCCCCAATCCGTGCGTGTGAGCACCCACCAGAGCACGGCCCCGAGCGCCGCCGCGAGGTACACCAGCGCGCCCTGCCCGAACACCACGTCGCCGATGCCCGGGAGCGATGACAGGCCCGGCACGGCCCAAGGGTCGAAGCCCTCGACCTGCGGAACGTTCCCGTCGGTCCAGACGGTTCGCGCCATGAACGAGGTCGCGCCGAGGACGGCGATGTTCAGCGCGATGCCGGTGACGATCTGGTCTCCCGCGAGCGACACGGCCACCCCGGCCTGGATCGCCGCGACCACGACGGCCAGCACGACACCGGTGATGACCCCGAGCCATGGATCGTCGAACAGATAGGAGCCGAGGACCCCGCCGAACGCCCCGGCGAGCATCATCCCCTCGAGACCGACGTTCACCAGTCCGCCGCGCTCGGCGACCAACTCGCCGAGCGCGGCGAGGAAGACGGGGACCGCGAGCCGGATGCCGGCGGCGTAGAGCGCCCCGGACGTGAGGATGTCAAGCAGTGCGTGCATGGTGCCTCCCGTGCCCGGGCTGGCGGATACGTCGCGCCCAGCGCACGGCGACGTCCGCGTTCGCCACGATGAGGAAGAGCACCGCCGTGCCCTGGACGATCTGCCCGACGGATTCGGGGACTGCGACCGAGGTCTGCGCGCCGTCGATCCCGCTGCGGAGACCGCCGAAGAACACGCCGGCAGCCACCGAGCCCGCGATCGTGCCCCGGCCGATGAGCGCCACCGCGAGCGCGTCGAAGCCCCACCCGGGCGTGAAGAAGTCGCTCACCCGATGCTGGTTGCCGCTCAGCTCGACGGCGCCGGCGAGGCCGCCGAGCGCACCGGCGATCACGAGGGCGAGGATGACCTGACGATCGATGCG
The DNA here is from genome assembly GCA_020848615.1 of Thermoleophilia bacterium. Lineage (GTDB taxonomy): Bacteria > Actinomycetota > Thermoleophilia > Miltoncostaeales > Miltoncostaeaceae. Next base: position 28,331 of record JADLHW010000084.1, on the reverse strand, counting down.
CCAGCCCGCGAACGCGGCCGCCGAGGGCCCCTCGCCCACATCCTTCAGACGGACCCCCACCACGCTGCGCTCCAGCAGCGCCCAAGCGCCGATCGCGACGGCGGCGAGGACCAGCACCCCCGCCGGGACGGTGTCGCCGATGACGGGCAGACGGGCGCCATCCACGACCTTCTCGGTGTACGGATACCCCGCGCCACCCGGATCCTGGATCGGCCCTCGCACCAGGTAGCTCACCATCCAGAAGGCAACGAAGTTCAGGAGGATCGTGGTGATGATCTCCGACAGGCCGAGGCGGGCGCGCAGGACGCCGGCGATGCCGCCCCAGAGTCCGCCGGCGACGGCACCGAAGACCAGCATGAGCGGGACGAGGACCGGAAACGGCAGCCCGCGCGCTTGGAGCGCCACCAACACGGCCGCGAGCGCTCCAGCGTAGATCTGCCCCTCGCCTCCGAGGTTGAACAGCCCTGCACGGAACGCGAGAGCAACGCCAAGGGCGGTGATGGTGATCGGTAGGGCCTGCAGCAGGCTGGAGCGGATCCCGAACGACGAGCCGACGGCCTCGTCCAGCACGGCGCGGTAGGCGTCCACCGGATCCAGCCCCGCGATCATCAGGGCGAGCCCGCCCACGGCGACCGCCGCGGCGAGCGCCGCCGCGGTCCTGACCGCAACCGACGCCGCGGCCCCCGAGCGCACGAATCCGGCGAGCCTGCCGGCGCTCATGCTGCGACCGCCGACACGCCGGCGCCCGGCGGCTCGGACTCGCCGGGACCGAGACCAGCCATCAGACGGCCGAGGAGGTCGCGCCCGGCCTCGTCGGCGGGGTACGGGCCGGCGAGACGCCCTCGATAGAGCACGGCAATCCGGTCGGCGAGCGCGAGCGTCTCGTCCAGGTCGGTCGAAATCACGAGGAGCGCGACCCCGTCGTCGCGGAGCCGTGCAAGCCGCAGGTGGACGTCATGCTGGGCACCGACGTCGAGTCCGCGTGTCGGGTTGACCGCCACGACCGCACCGGGTTCGCCCGAGAGCTCCCGGGCCAGCACGACCTTCTGCTGGTTGCCGCCGGAGAGTGCCGCAGCGAGTGCATGGGGATCCGCGGGCCGGACCTCGTACTCGGTGAGCAACCGGCGCGCACGACGGAGCGCGCGGCGTCGGTGCAGAAGGAACCGTGACGGGGGCGCCATCGGCCCGAGCAGCAGGTTCCGCCACAGGGGCGCGTCGAGCACAAGCCCCTCGTGCCGGCGGTCCTCTGGGACGCGGCCCAGCCGAACGCCCCTCCGGCGCCACTCGCCCACTGGCGGGAGGATCGCTCCATCCAGCTCGACGGAGCCGGCCGCCACCGGTCGCCGCCCGAAGCAGACGTCCGCGAGCGCCCGCTGACCGTTCCCCTCGACGCCCACCACGCAGACGATCTCCCCGGGGTGCACCTCGAGGGTGACGTCGTCGAGCTCGCACCGCCCATTCTCATCGCCGACCCGGGCGCCACGCAGGCGAAGGCGGGGCGCCGTGCCGACGGCCCCGGCGCCCCGGTGGCTCACCGCCGGGACCTGCCGTCCCACCATGAGGTCCGACAGCTCCGCGAGCGATCGCTCCCCGGCGAGCGTCGTGCCCAGCGAGCGACCGCCTCGCAAGACCGTGACACGCTGGGCCACCTCCGCGACCTCGCTGAGCTTGTGGGTGATGAGGACCACGCCCCGGCCCTGGGTGGTGAGCGATCGCAACTCGGTGAACAGCCGCTCCACCTCGGCCGGGGTGAGTACCGCGGTCGGCTCGTCAAGAATGAGGAGGCGGACGCCGCGGGCCAGGCAGCGCACAAGCTCCAGACGTTGCCGCTGGGACAGGGGGAGGTCCTCGACGCGGCGGGCCGGGTCGATGTCGAGGGGGATGACGCGCGTGACCTCGGCGACGGCCGCCCGCAGCCCGTCCGCCGTTCCGTCGCCCACTCCCCCGAGGCGCAGGTTCTCCGCGACGGTGAGCCGCCCCACGAGCAACGGGTGCTGGTGGACCATGCCGACTCCGAGCCGCATGGCATGGAGCGGCCCGTGGATCTCCGCGGGCCGCCCGCCAAGCTCGATGTTCCCCTCGTCGGGCCGGGACAGGCCGTAGAGGACGTTCATGAGCGTGGTCTTGCCGGCGCCGTTCTCACCGAGCAGCACGTGGATCTCGCCCGCGGAGAACTCGACGGTGACGCCGTCGTTGGCGACCACGTCGTCGAACCGCTTGACGATGCCGCTCATGCGGGCCAGCACCGGCACGACCGCTTCCCCTACCCGGCGTCCGGTCCGGAGCCGGGGATGTCGCCGCCCACGGAGGGAACCTCCACGTCCCCGGCGACGATGGCGTCCCGGACCTCGTCGACCTTGGCCTGCACCTCAGCCGGCTCGTTGTAGACCTTCGTGAGGTCGATGACGCCGGACTGCAGGCCGTCGCTGATGACCCGGCCGCCCTCCACCGGGCCCGTCGCGGCCTCCGAGCAGAACTGCTGGATCATCTTGGCCTGGTCGACAACCTGGCTCGCGATCACCGTGTTGGGCGCGAGCGAGTTCTGGTCGATGCCCCAGCCGACGACCTTGATCTTCGAGGCCTTGGCGCCGTTGATCACCCCCACGCCCGCGGCGTCGGCGATGTGGTAGATGACGTCGATTCCGGACGCGGCCATCCCCTGCGCGGCCTCACGCCCCTTGGAGACGTCGTCGAAGGTGCCCAGGTAGACGACCTTCACGGTGGTCCCGGGGTCGACGTACTTGGCCCCGGCCTCGAATGCGGTCATCTGGGCCTGCAGCACCGGGAAGTCGAAGCCGGCGATCCCTCCGAGCTTCCCGGTCTCGGAGGACGATGCCGCCGCAACGCCGGCCAGGAATGCGCCCTGCGTGCTGTTCGGCATCAGATGCACGACGTTCGACGCCTCGGGCGCGAGCGGATTGCTGGTGACCGCGAACGTGACGTCGGGGAACTCGTCCGCCACCTCGGCGGCGATCTCCCCGAACTCGAAGCCGTGCCCGATGACGACGTCGTTGTCGCGGGCGAACGACTGGAAGGTCTTGGTGAAGTCGGGCACCGCCGTCTTCTCGGAGAACGCGACGGTCGCGCCACCGGCTTCGCAGGCCTTCAGTCCGTCATAGCCGGTCTGGTTGAAGCCCTTGTCGTTGATCGCACCGGGAAGCACCATCGCGACCTTGAGGGATGATGGCGCGGTGCTGGACGCACCCGCTTCCTCATCGTCGCCGCAGGCGGCGAATCCGGTGGCGGCGGTGAGGGCGACGAGCGCGACCGCGGCGGCCCTGAGGGACCGTCTCATTGGCACACCTCCTGGGTGTGGTCGGGAGGAGCTCCGGGGACGAGCGCGCCCCGCAGCCGGGTGAATGCCTCGGCGACGACCGTGAGCCGGGCGGCCTCGGGTGCCACGCCGGCCGGCCCACCACGCGCGTGGGCCAACGCGCGCAGGCCGTCTCGCACCGCTCGCTCGTCGACGCTGATGCACCGCCCGTCGACGACGACGGGGCGTCCCGCCACGATCACGTGGACGACGCCGGCGCCGGTTTCGGAGAGCGCGAGGGAACCCGCTAGGCACACGGACCCTGCGAGACCGTCCCCCGCGAGGTCCACGAGGCTGATGTCCGCCGGAGCCCCCGGCACCAGGGTGCCGGCGGAGGGGCCGACGAGCATGGCGGCGGCGCCGCCCGCGGTCGCCATCGCGAGCGCCTCGGAACCGGTGACCCAGCGGTCCTCGCGGTTGTGGACGAGCGCCGCGAGCTTGATCGCATCCCAGAGGTTCTGGTTGTCCGACGACGCCGAGCCGTCGGTGCCGAGGGCGACGGTGGCCCCCGCGTCGAGCAGGTCCCGGATGGGAGGAAGACCGCTCCCCAACCGCAGGTTGGCCGCCGGGTTGTGGACCACGACCGCGCCGGCGGTCGCGATCCGCTCAGGATCGCCGGGCTCCAGCCACACCGAGTGCGCGAGCGAGCAGCGCCGATCGAGCACGCCGAGGTCGTCGAGGGCCTCGGCGGCACCGCGTCCGAATCGGTCGCGGCAGGCGGCGCGCTGGATCAGGGTCTCGACGAGATGGAGGTGGACGCCGGCGTCGTGGCGACGGGCCAGCTCGGCGCTTCCGGCCAGGAGCTCATCGGAGCACCACTGGACGCCTCCCGGACCGGCGAAGACGCGCACGAGCGAGCCCGGCCGGTTCCACCGCCTCATCGCGTCCGCGAGCAGCGCCAGGTGGTCGCCCGCGGGCAGCAGGGGGAGGAGATCCGTGAGCAGGGCCCCGGTCATGTCGATGCCGAGCCGCCCGGCCAATCCCTCGCTGCAGTCGATGTCACTCGCGAGGGGCGCGACGACCGCCCGGATACCGACCGCGGCATAGGCGCGACAGACCGCGTCGATCGCCTCGGGACTTGGCGGCGTCATCCAGAGGTGGTCGATCACGCCGGTGACGCCGGTCCGGACCATCTCGACCGCCGCGGCGGTGGCGGCGATCGCGTGCGCCTCGGCGTCATAGCGGCCGGCGGCGGTGAACATCGCCGCCAGCCATGGCTCGAGCGGGCGGCCCTCCGCGATGCCGCGCAGACACGTCTCAGGGGAGTGGGTGTGCGCGTTGACCAGCCCCGGCATCGCGAGCAGCCCCGACGCATCGATGACCCGTGCGCCCCGCGGAACGGGCCCTCCGGCGGCACGGATGTCCAGCACGTGTCCGGCGCCGATGAGCACGTCGGCCTCGACCGGTGCGGCAGCCGGATCCCGAACGAGCAGACACCGACGGACCACGAGATCGGGGGTGGTCGCGTCCCGGCCCGCGGTGGCCATTGCGTTCAACATGTTGAACCCCAGGCGACGCTCAGAACACATGGGCATCATCTCCCGAGTCGGACGCGCGATGCAATCGGCCCTCGGCAGCTATTTCGAGGTGCCGACCGGGCCCTGCGTCCAAGGCCCCTGCACGCGCTCCGCATCCACGCCGGACGCTCGGAGGTTGGGGGATGACACCGCGAACAGGCCTCATATGGAGCGAGCGCTGCATGTGGCACGACGCGGGGAACTTCGCGGGAGTCCTTCCACCGTCGCCGGCGACGTTCCTGGAGCCGGACCTCCACCTGGAGACCCCTGCCGCCAAGCGGCGCATCAAGAACCTGCTGGACGTCACGGGTCTCACGGATCGGCTCCGCCTCATCGCGCCCCGGCCGGCGACCCGCGACGAGCTGTTGCGCGTCCACTGCGGCGAGTACCTGGACCGCATCACGGCTCTCGGCGCCGGTGCCGGGGGTGACGCCAACGTCGGCCCGCCGTACGGCGAGACGTGCTTCGGCGCTGGAGGCGACGAGATCGCCGCCCTCGCCGCCGGTGGGGTGCTCACGGCGGTGGACGCCGTCCTGGACGGCCTGGTCCCCAATGCCTACGCGCTCGTCCGGCCGCCGGGGCACCACGCGCGGCCCGCCGACGGCCTGGGCTTCTGCATCTTCAACAACGCGGCCGTCGCGGCCGCCCACGCGCTGGAGGCGCGCGGCCTCTCGCGCGTCGCCGTGGTCGACTGGGACGCCCACCACGGCAACGGCGCGCAGGAGATCTTCTGGGAGGACCCGCGGGTCCTCACCGTGTCCATCCATCAGGACGCGGCGTTCCCGCCGGGATCCGGCGCCATCGACGCGACCGGCGCCGGCGCAGGCGCCGGCACGAACCTCAACGTCCCGTTCCCGCCGGGCACCGGAACCGGGGCGTACCTCGCCGTGATGGAACGCGTCGTCGTTCCCGCGCTCGAGCGATTCCGGCCGGATCTGATCATCGTGCCGTCGGGGCTCGACGCCGGCGGGATGGATCCCCTGTCCCGCCTCATGCTGCACAGCGAGGGATTCCGGGAGATGACCCGGGCGATCATGGGTGCCGCGGCGAGGCTCTGCGGCGGACACCTCGTGATGTGCCACGAGGGCGGCTACTCGCGCTACATGGCCCCGTTCCTCGGACTCGCGATCATCGAGGAGCTCTCCGGCGAGCGAGCGGGCGTCGAGGACCCCTTCCTGCCGGCCATCGCCGCGATGGCGGGACACGAGCTGCAACCCCACCAAGACGCGGTGCTGGTGCGCGCGGAGGCTCTGGCTCGGCAGGTGCCCTCGCCGTGACGAGCGGGCGACACGGGCGGTCGGGGTGTGTCACGAGGCGGCGAAGGGGGTGTACACCGGACGACGAAGGGGACCGCACCGGGTTACGATCGCCCAGGATCAACCGAAGGAGCGGGACCGATGGCCGTCTGGAAGCCCAAGCGCAAGGGCGTCGTCGTGGTGATCCTGGCCGGCGGCCAGGGGGAGCGGCTCAGCATCCTGAGCGCGCAGCGCGCGAAACCGGCGGTCCCGTTCGCGGGCAAGTACCGCATCATCGACTTCGCCCTGTCGAACTGCGTGAACTCGGAGCTCTACGACCTGCTGGTGCTCACCCAGTACCGCCCGGTGTCGCTGCACGACCACATCGGCACGGGCAAGCCGTGGGACCTCGACCGCTCCCAGAGCATCGGGGTGCGGCTCATCTCGCCGTACCTCGGGCGGCGCGGGGCGGGCTGGTACCGCGGCACCGCCGACGCCGTGTACCAGAACATCCAGGAGCTGCAGGAGCTGAACTCCGAGCACGTGATGATCCTCGGCGGCGACCACATCTACTCCATGAACTACCGGGAGATGATCGACCAGCACCTCAAGCAGAACGCGGACTGCACGATCGCGCTGCAGCGGGTGCCCATCGAGGAGGCCCACCGCTTCGGGCTCGCCAACACCGACAAGGCGGGCCGCATCACCGAGTGGCTGGAGAAGCCGAAGAAGCCCGAGACCGACCTGGCCTCGCTGGGCTTCTACATCTTCCGCACCGACACGCTCATCCGCCGCCTGGTGGAGGACGCCGAGACCGAGGGCTCCCGGAAGGACTTCGGCGGGGACGTGGTGCCGCGCATGATCGCCGACGGCGACCGGGTGTTCGCGCACCGGTTCGACGGGTACTGGCGCGACGTGGGCACCATCCAGAGCTACTTCGACTGCAACATGGAGCTGCTCGAGTCCGAGCCGGAGATCGACCTGTCGGACCGCGGGTGGCTCATCCACACCAAGTCCGAGGAGCGGCCGCCCGGCTACGTCGGCTCCCAGGCGGTGGTGCGCCAGTCGCTGATCTCCCACGGCTGCCGCATCGAGGGCGTGGTGGAGCGGTCGGTGCTGTCCCCCGGGGTCATCGTGAAGCCCGGCGCCGTGGTGCGCGACTCCATCGTGATGTTCGACTCGGTGGTCGAGTCCGGGGCGGTGCTGGACCACGTGATCGTCGACAAGGAGGCGATCATCGGCGTCGACGCGCAGGTGGGGATGGGCCCGGACATGACGATCCCCAACGAGCTCGAGCCGGGCCGGCTGAACACCGGGATCACCCTGGTGGGCAAGCGGGCGGTGGTCCCGGCCGGCGCGCACGTCGGGCGGAACTGCCGCATCGACCCCGAGGTCGGCGAGAAGGACTTCCCCAAGCGCGGCCGCGTGCCCACCGGCGGCACGGTGCAGGCGGCCGGATGAGGATCATGATGGTCGCCGCCGAGGCGTCGCCGTACGCCAAGGTCGGCGGGCTGGGAGACGTCGCGGGGGCGCTGCCGGTGGCCCTCGCGGAGCTGGGCCACGACATCCGGCTCGTGATGCCCCGCGCCCAGGGGGTCATGCCCCACCGCGGGGCCCGCGTGGCGTGGCGGGACCGGGTGCGCTGGGGCACCGGCGACGTGGAGGTGTGCCTGCTGGCGGAGCCGTTCCCCCACCACCCGAAGGTCCAGACCCGGCTGGTGGACGCCGCGCCGCTCACCGGGTCCCCCCTGTACGGGGGCCCGGACGAGGCCGACCGGTACATGCTGCTGGCGGACGCGGCGCTCGCCGACCTGCACCACGACCGGTGGATCCCCGACGTGGTGCACGCCCAGGACTGGCACGCCTCGCCCGTGATCCTCCGGCTCGCCCAGCTGCGCGACGCCGACCCCGTGTACGCCCACGTGCGCACCGTGCTCACCGTGCACAACATGGCGTACCAGGGCATCCGGGAGGCCGGGTTCGCGCCGTGGCACGGATTGCCGTCGGTGCCCGCGCCCGGCGATCCGGACATCGTCTCGGTGAACCTCCTGGGCCGGGCCCTGGCGTCCGCCGACCGCGTGACCGCCGTGAGCCCCACCTTCGCGTGGGAGATCACCACGCCCGAGGGCGGCTTCGGCCTGGACGGCGTGCTGCGCGACCGGGGCGACGCGGTCGCCGGGATCGTCAACGGCATCGACCCCGCCGCGTTCGACCCCGCGACCGACACCCGCATCCCCGCCACGTTCACCGCGGGCACGCTCGGGGCGCGGGCCGCGAACCGCACGGCGCTCGCCGCCGAGATGGGCCTGCACGTCGCCGACGACACGCCCCTGGTGGGCGTCGTGGCGCGGCTGGTGGAGCAGAAGGGCCTCGACGTGCTGCTGCAGGCGGCGCCCGCCATGCTGGACGACGGCGCCCGCATCGCCCTGCTGGGGTCGGGGGACGGGTGGCTGGAGGACGCGTTCACCGACCTCGCCCGGGCGAACCCCGGGATGGTCGCCGTTCGCATCGGCTTCGACGCGGCGCTGGCGCAGCGGATCTACGCCGGGTGCGACGCGTTCGCGATGCCCAGCCGCTTCGAGCCGTGCGGCCTGGGGCAGCTCATCGCGATGCGGTACGGCGCGGTGCCGCTGGTGCGGCGCACCGGGGGCCTGGCCGACACGGTGACCGCCGAGAACGGCTTCCTGTTCGACGACCCCACGCCCGCCGCCCTGGCCGCCGCGTTCCAGGACCTGGCCACGGCGTTCCGCGACCCGGCCCGCTGGCGGGCGATCCAGCTGGCGGGCATGGGCCACGACAGCTCCTGGGACGCATCGGCCCGCGCCTACTCGGAGCTGTTCGCCGAACTCGCCGCCTGATGCGGGTGCTGCTGGTCACCGGGCCGCCCGGCTCCGGCAAGACCACGGTGCTCATGGCCATCGGGGACCTCCTGGAGGCCGGTCCCCGGCCGTACGCGCTGGTGGATCTCGACTGGCTCGCGTGGGTGCGTCCCGACCCGGCGCGGGCGACGGTGCGGGAGGTGCTCACCTGGAACCTCGCGTCGGCGCTGGCGAGCTTCCGGGACGCCGGCATCCGCGAGGTCGTGGCGTCGCGCTTCCTGCCGGACCCCGGGCACCTGGAGGCCGTCGAGGCGGCGCTGCCGCCGGGCGCCACGCTCACCGTGGTGCGGCTGGAGGTGCCCGCCGCCGTCATCGCGCGCCGCCTGGCGCGCCGCGACGCCCCGGACGACCGGGACGGCCACCTGGCGATGGCCCGGGACGCGGTCCCGGTGCCCGGCGCCGTGGACGTCGACGGCGACGCGCCGCCCGCCGAGGTGGCGTCCCGCATCCTGGCCGCCGCGGGGTGGTGAGCCACGGGCGCTAGGGTGCCGCGCGGACCGGTGATGAGGGCGACCCCAGGAACGAGACGCACGTGACCTGGCAGCTGGTGTTGGTGGGTCTCGGCATCGGCGCCCTCGCGGGGGCGACCGGCGTCGGCGGCGGATCGCTGATGACCCCCGTGCTGGTGCTGTTCCTGGGGTTCCAGCCCACCGTCGCCGTCGGCACGGACCTCGCGAACGGGGCGATCTTCAAGACCGCGGCGGCCTGGCGGCACCGGCGGCAGGGCGTCGTGAACCTCACCCTCACCGCCTGGATGCTCATCGGCAGCGCCCCCGCGTCACTCGTGGGGGTGGCCGCGGCCACGTGGATCCACGGGGAGTCGGCCGACAAGCACGGCCTGGAGGCCCGCGTGCTGGGCGCCGCCCTCCTGCTGGGCGGCCTCGGCATGGTGCTGCGAACCGTGGCGCGGTCCCGGGAGATCGAGCGCTACGGCCTGCGCATGGATCGCCGCGCGAAGGTGATCGCCGTGACGACGGGCCTCATCGGCGGGTTCCTGGTGGGCCTCACCTCGGTGGGCAGCGGGATCTTCTTCGCGCTGGTCATGCTCACCGCCTTCTCGATGCGCCCCGCCACCGTGGTGGGCACCGACCTCGCCCATGCCGCGGCACTGCTGTGGGTGGCGGGCACCGGCCACATCGTCGCCGGCAACGTCGACATGCACGCCCTGGGCTGGCTGCTGCTGGGGTCGATCCCCGGCTCGCTGGTGGGAGCGTCCTGGACCGTCCACATCCCCGACCGGGCACTTCGCCTGGGACTCGCCGTGATCCTGGTGGCCTCCGGCATCGCGATCTGGGAACCGCCCGGCGGGCCGGAGATCGCGCTCGCCATCGCGTCGGTGGGCGTCCTGGTGCTCACGCTCAGCACGGTGCGCGGCGGCCGGTACGCGCCCCCGGCCCTGCGGCGGTTCGTCGAGTCGCCGCGAACGAAGGCCCCCACCGCCTGACGCACCGGGACCGGCCCCGACGTACCATCACCCGAAGCGCGAAGGGGGATGGAGATGTCCGGATACGAGGCACTGGTGATCGTGCACGTCGTGATGGCGGCGGCGTGGCTGGGCGGGGGGATCGTGTTCACGGCCCTGGCGTTCTGGGCGTGGGGGTCGCGGGACCCGGCGAAGGTGGTCGCGCTGAGCGAGGCCGGCGACTACGCCGGCACGCGGGTGTTCGCCCCGGCGGCGATCCTGCTGCTGGCCTCCGGCGCCTGGGCCGTGCACGAGGGGAACTGGGAGTACGGCGACGCCTGGGTGTCCATCGGGTTCGCCGGCTGGGTCATCGGCCTGGTGATCGCCCTGGCGTGGCACGTCTCCGAGGGCAGGAGGATCCGTGCGGCGGTCGCCGAGGGCGGCGCCGACGGCCCGCGCGCCCGGTCGCTCGCCCGCGCCGGCCTGGCGGTCGGCATCGCCGAGGTGATCATGCTGATCGTGGTGGTGTGGGCGATGGTCGCCAAGCCGGGGGCCTGAGCCACCGGCCCCGTCAGTCCCGGCGACGCAGCCGCCGCAGCATCCGGCCGATCCACCGCCACACGAGCATCGACCACTCCGAGCCGATGGGCCCGGGGCCGCCCAGCCCGCCGTCCCCCGGCACGACGGAGCGCTTCGTCATGCGAGCACCCGCGCCCTGACCCCCGGGAGGTCGAACCCGCGAGGGTCGCGGGTGACCACCTCGCGGTCGCTGCGCACCGCGACCGCCGCGATCATCAGGTCGTGCGCCCCGGCGCGCATCCCGGTGGACCGCGCGTGCGCCATGAGCGCGGCGTGCTCGCGCGCGGCCTCGGCGTCGTACGCCTCCACCGGCAGCAGGGCCAGCAGCACGTCCGCCCACCCCTCGCGCACGCCGCGGCGCTCGGGTGACGCCATCCCGGCGCCGGCCAGCAGCTCGGCGACGGTGACCGACGCGACCGCGACGTCGTCGTCGTCCCCGAGGACGTCCCGCAGGTCGACGTCCCGCCGCTCGGCGGCGATGAGCACCGACGTGTCGAGGATCAGCCGGGCCACGCGCGCCGCTGGTCGGGGAGGTCCTCGCGGAGGCGCCGGAGCTCGTCGAGCCAGGCGCCATCGGCGGGCATCGCGGACAGCGCGTCCTTGAGGGCACGTCCGTTCCCGGCCGTCGCCGGGGCGACCGCGGCCACCACGCGCCCGCGCCGTTCGATCACGAAGTGCGCGCCGTGCCGCTCGACGTCGTCGAGCATGCTCGCGAAGTTCCGTGCCGCGTCCGTCGCGGTGATCCGCCGCATGGCGCCGACCGTATCAGAGAATCAGATTCACCCGAACAGCAGGACGGACAGGGGCGGGAGCGTGATGTCGGCGTGGGCGGGCAGGCCGTGCCACTCACCCTCCACCGCCTCGATCGCGCCGAGGTTGCCCCACCCGGACCCGCCGTAGTGCGGGGCGTCGGTGTTCAGCAGCTCCTCCCACCGTCCGGCCCGGGGCAGCGCGAGGCGGTACCCCTGCCGGGGGACGGGCGACAGGTTGGCGACCATGGCGACGTCGTCCCCGCCGCCGCGGCGCAGGAACGCCAGCAGGTTCTCGTCGGCGCTCTGGGCGTCCACCACCCACAGGCCCGACGGTTCGCAGTCGCCGCGGTGCAGCGCGGGGCGGGTGCGCAGCAGCCGGTTGAGGTCACGGACCAGGTCCTGCACGCCCCTGCGCAGGGGGTGCTCCAGGCCGCCCCACTCGAGCTCGCCCGCCTCGCTCCACTCGTGCTCCTGGGCGATCTCGCACCCCATGAACAGCAGCTTCTTGCCGGGGTGGGCCCACATGTACGCCAGGTAGGCCCGCAGGTTCGCGAACCGCTGCCATTCGTCGCCCGGCATCTTCGCCAGCAGCGACCCCTTGCCGTGCACCACCTCGTCGTGGGAGATGGGCAGCACGTAGTTCTCGGAGTACGCGTAGACGAACGGGAACGTGAGGGTCCCGTGGTGGTGGCTGCGGTGCACCGGCTCCTTGGCGAAGTAGTCCAGGGAGTCGTGCATGAAGCCCATGTTCCACTTGAGGCCGAAGCCCAGGCCCCCGGTGTCGGTGGGCTTCGTGACCCCGCCCCAGGCCGTGGACTCCTCGGCGATCATGACCACGCCCGGGCACCGCCGGTAGACGGTGGCGTTGACCTCCTGCAGGAAGCTGATCGCCTCCAGGTGCTCGTTGCCGCCGTACGCGTTCGGCGACCACTCGCCGTGGCTGCGCGAGTAGTCGAGGTAGAGCATCGACGCCACCGCGTCCACGCGCAGGCCGTCGGCGTGGAACTCCTCCAGCCAGTACACCGCGTCGGCGACCAGGAAGTTCCGCACCTCGTTGCGCCCGTAGTCGAACACCAGGGTGCCCCAGTCCGGGTGCGCGCCGCGCCGGGGGTCCGGGTGCTCGTACAGCGTGGTGCCGTCGAACCGGGCGAGGGCGAAGTCGTCGCGCGGGAAGTGCGCGGGCACCCAGTCGAGCAGCACCCCGATGCCGGCCTGATGGAGGCGGTCCACCAGGTACCGCAGGTCGTCGGGGGCGCCCCACCGCGCGGTGGGCGCGTAGTACCCGGACACCTGGTACCCCCAGGAGCCCCCGAAGGGGTGCTCCATCACCGGCAGGAGCTCCACGTGGGTGTACCCCAGGTCCGACACGTACTCCGGCAGCTGGTCGGCGAGCTCGCGGAACCCCAGGCCGCGGCGCCACGAGCCCACGTGCAGCTCGTAGATGGACATGGGTGCGTCGTGGGCGTTCCGCGCGTGGCGGGTGGCCATCCACCCGGTGTCGCCCCACGCGTAACCGCCCTCGTCGTCCACGATGGACGCCGTGGACGGGGGCACCTCCGTGCGGCGGGCCAGCGGGTCGGCCCGCAGGTTGTAGGTGGCGTGCGGGCCGCGGATCGCGAACTTGTACCGACCGCCGGGCGCCAGCCCGGGCAGGAACAGCTCCCAGATCCCCGACGACCCGAGGCTCCGGAGGGGCTGCCGCTCCGGGTGCCAGCCGTTCCAATCCCCCGCGATCCCGACGCCCACCGCGTCGGGGGCCCACACCGCGAATGCCACGCCCTCCACCTCGCCCAGCCGCCGGCGGCGCGCCCCGAGGGCCTCCCACAGCCGCTCGTGGCGGCCCTCCGCGATGAGGTGCAGATCCACCTCGCCGAGGGTCGGGAGGAACCGGTACGGGTCGTCCTGCTCCTGCTCCTGCCCGTCACGCGTGACCAGCAGCCGGTAGTCCGGGACGGTGTCCCGCGCCAGCACCGCCTCCCACAGGCCCGCGTCGTTCACGCGGCGCATCCGGTGGATCCCGGCGTCGTCCCGCACCGCCACCGCGTGGGCGCCGGGCTGCCACGCCCGCACCGCCACGCGGCCCGCGTCCAGGGGATGGGCGCCCAGCACGGAGTGGGGGTCGTGGTGCTCCCCGCGCTCCAGTCGCGTCACGTCCGTGTCGAGGGGGTGTCCGTCGGGCACGGGCGTACACTGCGCCACTGCGGCGACCCACGCAACCTGTTCCCCATCCCGTGAGAGGACCGGTTTGACCTCACGCATCGCCCGCTTCACCGTGCAGCCCCGCCTCCCGGAGCCGCTCCAGCCGCTTTCGCGCATCGCCCGGAACCTGGCATGGACGTGGGACGCGGAGCTGGTGGCGGTCCTCAGGGACGTCGACCCGGAGGCGTTCCAGCGCTCCGGCGGCAACCCCATCGCCGCGCTGTCCAACGCGTCGCCGGGCCGGCTGTCCGAGCTCGCCCGCGACCCCGTCTACGTGGCCCGCGTGGATGCGGCCTCCGCCCGGCTCGACGCCCTCGTCGCCGCCGCGAACGCCTTCGCCGCCCGCTCGGACGTCCCGAAGGCGATCGCCTACTTCTCCCCGGAGTTCGGCGTGGGCGCCGCCCTGCCGCAGTACTCCGGCGGCCTGGGCGTGCTGGCCGGCGACCACCTGAAGGCCGCGAGCGACCTGGGCCTCGGGATCGTCGGCATCGGCCTGTTCTACCGGGAGGGCTACTTCCGGCAGCTGCTCACCGCGGGGGGCCGCCAGATCGAGGAGTACCCGGACCTCGACCCGGAGCTGCTGCCCATGAGCCCGGTCGACGGCCCCGACGGGACGCCGCTGCGCATCAGCATCCCCATCCCCGGCGGCGTCATGCACGCCGGCGCGTGGCGCGTGGACGTCGGCCGCGTGCCGCTGTACCTGCTGGACACCGACGTCGACGACAACCCGGCCGAGCTGCGGGTGGTCACCGACCGCCTGTACGGCGGGGACCGCGAGCACCGGCTGCGCCAGGAGATCCTGCTGGGCATCGGCGGCGTGAAGCTGCTCGTCGCCCTCGGGATCGAGGCGGACGTGTTCCATACCAACGAGGGCCACGCGGGGTTCATGGGCCTGGAGCGCATCCGCATGCTGGTGGAGGACAAGGCGCTGGAGCACATCGCCGCCTTCGAGGCGGTGCGCGCCGGCACGGTGTTCACCACCCACACCCCGGTGCCCGCCGGCATCGACCGGTTCCACCACGACCTGGTGACCCGGTACTTCGGCGAGGGCGGCGTGCCCACCTCGCTGTCCATCCCGGACCTGCTCGCCCTGGGCGCGGAGCCGAACGGCGACGGGCACCACTTCAACATGGCGATGATGGGCATCCGGCTCGCGGGCCGCGTGAACGGCGTGAGCCGCCTGCACGGCGCGGTGAGCCGCGGGATGTTCGCCGAGCTGTGGCCCGGGTTCGCCTCCGAGGACGTCCCGGTGAAGCACGTCACCAACGGCGTGCACGCCGAGACGTGGGTGGGTCCGGAGGTCGACCAGATCTACCGCTCCCGCCTCGGCACCGGCTACGGCGCGCAGGGGCACGGCTGGCACGTCCTGAACGACGTGCCCGACGAGGAGCTGTGGTCGGCCCGCCAGCGCGCCCGCATGCGCCTGGTGGAGGAGGTCCGCTCCCGCGTGGTCCGCATCTGGGAGGGGCGCGGCATGCGCGGCGCCCAGCTCGGCTGGATCGGGGGCACCCTCGACCCGAACGCCCTCACCATCGGCTTCGCCCGGCGGGTGCCGACCTACAAGCGGCTCACGCTCATGATCCGCGACGCGGAGCGCATGACGCGGCTGCTCACCGACCCGCACCGGCCGCTGCAGATCGTGATCGCCGGCAAGTCGCACCCGGCCGACGAGGAGGGCAAGGCCCTCATCGCCCAGCTGGGGGCGTTCGCCGCGCGGCCGGAGGTGCGGCACCGCATCGTGCTGCTGCCCGACTACGACATGGCCCTCGCGCGGGCGTTCGTGACCGGCGTGGACGTGTGGCTCAACAACCCGCTGCGGCCGTTCGAGGCATGCGGGACCAGCGGCATGAAGGCCTCCCTGAACGGCGCGCTGAACCTGTCGATCCTCGACGGGTGGTGGGACGAGCTGTACGACGGGGCGAACGGCTTCGCGATCCCGTCGGCGGACGACGGCACCCTGCCCGCCGAGGAGCGCGACGCCATCGAGGGCGACGCCCTGCTGGACCTCATGGAGCACGTGGTGGTGCCGCGGTTCTACGAGCGCCCGGACGGCCTGCCCCGCGGCTGGCTGTCGATGGTGCGGCACACGCTGTCGGTCACCGGGCCGCGGCTGCTCGCCACCCGGATGCTCCGCGACTACGTCGATGACCTGTACGCACCGGCCGCGACGCTCAGCAGGCGGCTCCAGGAGCAGGACTTCACCGGCGCGAAGGAGCTCGCCGCCTGGAAGGCGCGGGTGCGCGACCTGTGGGACGGCGTGTCGGTGGAGTCGGTGGACGCCATCCACTCCGGCCAGGTCGCGGGCGAGCGCATGCCGGTGTCCGCGCGGGTCCGCCTGGGCGGCCTCACGCCGGACGACGTGTCCGTGGAGGCCGTGTACGGCCGCCCGGAGGACGGCGCGCTGCAGTCCCGGTCCACGCTGGAGCTCACCGCCGGCGCCACGGTCGCCGGCACCACCATGTACACGGCGGACCTCACGCTGCCCGCCGGGCCCCTGGGGCTCACCGTGCGGGTCCTCCCGCAGCACGCGAACCTCGTGGAGCCCGCGGACATGCGCCTCATCGTGAACGCGTAGCCCGGCGGCGGCGCAGCACGCGCACGCTCCACCCCTCCAGCGCCACCGTTCCGGCCACCGGGGCGGTGGCGCCCGGGGCGCCGTCCGGGCGCGCCGTGTCCAGCAGGTCGGTGAAGGCGGCATCCGGCAGGGTGAACGGCACCGCGTGCGGTCCCACGTTCACCAGCACCAGCAGGTCCTGGCGCGCCGGCCGCACCGCGCGCCCGCGCAGGAGCATCCCCAGGGCGCGGCGGCCGGGGTCGTTCCAGCCGTCGCCGTTCATCTCGGTGCCGTCCGGCGCGAGCCACGTCACGTCCCGCGGTGACAGGAACCGGTCGCGGCGCAGCAGCGGCTCCCCGGCGCGCAGCGCCGTGAGTCGGTGCGCGAACGTCAGGAACGCCTCGCGGCGCTCGTCCAGCGTCCAGTCCATCCAGGACACCGGGTTGTCCTGGCAGTAGGCGTTGTTGTTCCCGCCCTGGCTGCGCAGCCGCTCGTCGCCCGCCACGATCATCGGCACGCCCACCGCGGTGAACAGGGTGGCCAGCAGGCCGCGGGCCCGCCGGTCGCGCAGCTCCAGGATCCCCGGGTCGTCGCTGGGCCCCTCCGCCCCGGAGTTCCACGAGCGGTTGTGGCTCTCGCCGTCGAGGTTGCCCTCCAGGTTCGCCGCGTTGTGCTTGTGGTCGTACGCCACCAGGTCGGCGAGCGTGAAGCCGTCGTGCGCGGTGACCAGGTTCACGGCGCCCGCGGGGCCGCGGCCGGAGGGGCCGTACGCGTCCTCACCGCCCGCGAGGCGCCCGGCGAGCATCCCCATCGTCCCGTGCCCGCGCCACAGCTCGCGCACCTCGTCCCGGAAGATGCCGTTGTGGTCCGCGAACGGCGGCGGGAAGCGTCCCACCTGGGAGCCCCCGGGCCCCAGGTCCCACGGCTCGGCGATGAGCTTGACCCCCTCGAGCGCCGGGTCGGCGGCCATTGCCACGAGCAGCGGGTGCCCGGGGTCGAACCCGGTGCGGTGCCGGCCGAGGGAGACCGCCAGGTCGAACCGGAAGCCATCGACCCCCATCTCGGTGACCCAGTACCGCAGGGAGTCGAGCACCATGCGCCGCACCACCGGGCTCTCGGGGTCGAGCGTGTTCCCGCACCCGGTGGTGTCGTGGTAGTGGGCGGGGTCATCGGCCGCCAGCCAGTACCAGGAGGGGTTGTCGATGCCCCGGAACGCCACGGGCGGGACGTCCGGGCCGCCCTCGCAGGTGTGGTTGAAGACGACGTCGAGGATCACCTCGAGGCCGGCGTCGTGCAGCGTCCGCACCATCGACCGGAACTCGCTCACCTGGCCGCCGCGCGCACCGGCCGCCGCGTACGCGCCGTGCGGCGCGAAGAACCCCAGCGTCGAGTACCCCCAGTAGTTCGTGAGGCCCCGCGCGGCGATGGCCGCCTCGGTGCGGTGCTCGTGCACCGGCATGAGCTGAACCGCCGTGACGCCCAGCGCCACGAGCTCCCGGATGACCGCGGGGTGGGCGAGCCCCGCGTAGGTGCCCCGCAGGTCGGGCGGCACCTCGGGGTGCCGGCGCGTGAGGCCGCGCACGTGGCTCTCGTAGATCACCGTGTCCGCCATCGGGGTGCGGGGCCTCGTGCCGGTCTCCTGCCGCGGCAGGTCCACGAGCACCGACCAGTCCCCGTCGAACGCCCGGGCGTAGGGGTCGTGCATGCGCCGGGAGGAGTCGAACAGCAGGCCGCGCGAGGGGTCGTGCGGCCCGGCGACGCGGTAGCCGTACCGCTGGCCGTGGCGCAGCGCGGCGACCGTGGCCCGCCACACGCCGTCCGCCGCGCGGGCCAGCGGCACGTGGCGCTCACCGCCGTCGTTCGGCAGCACCAGGTCCACCGACTCGGCGTGGTGTGACGTCACGGCGAAGTGGGCACGACCGTCCCGGACGTGGGCGCCCAGGGCGTCGGATGTGCGCTCGGGGGCCGACATCAGGCAGCATTCAACCGGAATGGACGATCACCTGCGGCACCGGGCGGAGACGCTCGGCATCACCCTCGGCTATCACGACGCGATGGGCGTGTGGCGCGAGCCGCCGGACGAGGTGGTCCACGCGATCTGCGAGGAGCTCGGGGATCCCGACGCGTCCACGACGGCCATCGTGGTGCGTCCGGGCGCGCCGCGCGCCCTGCCGGGCGACCTCGCCGGGGCCACCGTGCGGCTCGAGGACGGCGGCGAGGCACCCGCCCCGCCCGAGCTTCCCGGCGGCCTGCCCGAGGGCTACCACGCGATCGCCGCGGCGGACGGCCGCCGGGTGCCGCTCATCGTCACGCCGGACACCGCGTACCTGCCGCCCGCGCTCGCCGGCGGCGGCCGCATGTGGGGGATCGCGGTCCAGCTGTACGCGCTGCGCGGCGAGCGCAGCTGGGGCATGGGCGACCTGGGCGACCTCGCGGATCTGCCCGCCGCGCTCGGCGGCCCGGACTTCGTGCTGGTGAACCCGCTGCACGCCCCCACGCCCGGCCCGCACCAGGAACCCAGCCCGTACTTCGCGAGCAGCCGCAAGTACCGCAACCCGCTGCACCTGGCGCTGGATCGCGCGCCCGAGGTCGCGCTGCTGCACCCGGAGGCCCGCGCGAGATTCGACCGCATCGCCGCCGACGGCCGCGAGCTGTCCCGCCTGCCCCGCATCGACCGGGACCGCATCTGGGCGCTCAAGCGCGAGGCCCTCGCGATCCTCGCGGCCGCCTGCGACGCCCACCCGGAGCGGCGGGCCGCGCTCGACGCGTTCGGCGCGGCCGACCCGGAGCTGGAGCGGTACACGGCGTTCTGCGCCCTCGCCGAGCGGCACGGCGGCGGCGACTGGCGCGCCTGGCCGGCCGACGGCGCGCACGACCCAGCCGCCGCGCGGGTGCACGCCTACGCGCAGATGCTCGCCGACGAGCAACTCGCCGCCCTGCCGCCCATGTCCCTGGGCCTCATGACCGACCTGGCGGTCGGCGCCCAGCGGGGCGGCTACGACGCGTGGGCGCACCGTCACGTGGTGAGCACGGCCCTGCGCGTGGGGTGCCCGCCCGACCAGCTGGGCCCCGAGGGCCAGGACTGGGGCGTCCCGCCGCTGCTGCCGGGTGCGCTCGCCCGAGAGGGCCACGTCCCGTTCCGGGAGATGATCCGCTCCGCGATGCGCCACGCCGGCGGACTGCGCATCGACCACGTGATGGGCCTGTCACGCCTGTTCGTCATGCCGGAGGGCGCCACCGCCCTGGAGGGCACGTACATGCGCATGCCGCTCGACGACCTGCTGGGGATCCTGTGCCTGGAGTCCCGCCGCGCCGAGTGCCTGGTGGTGGGTGAGGACCTGGGCACCGTGGAGGAGGGGTTCCGGGAGCGCCTCGCCGAGCGCGGGCTGCTGTCGTACCGGCTGGCGTGGTTCGAGGACCGCCCGGCGGCCGAGTACCCCCGCACGGCGATGGCCGCCACCACCACCCACGACCTCCCCACCGTCGCCGGCTTCTTCAGCGGCGAGGACATCGGGCATCTGCAGGCCATCGGCGCGAACGCCCCCGAGCTCCTGCGGCGCATCGCCGACGCCCAGCCGGCGGAGCGGCAACGCCTGCGCGAGCGACTGGACGCCGAGGGCATCGAGGGCGCGTGGTCCGACGACCCGGAGGAGCTCACCACGGCCCTCCACACCCTGCTGTCGCGCACCCCGTCGATGCTGGCGTGCGCGTCGCTGGACGACGTCGCCGGGGCCGTCATGCGGGCGAACGTGCCCGGCACCGTCGACCAGCACGACAACTGGCGCATCCCCCTGCCCGTGACCCTCGAGGAGCTGGCGGCGAGCCCTCGCACCGCGCGCACCCTCGCGCCGCTGCGGGACCGCCCCGCCGGCTGAACGGCCGTGGCGGGCGGATACCGGGCCGTCGCGGCCCGCCCCGGCGCGCGGCGCCTGCTGGCCGCCATCGGCCTCGCGTGGCTGGGCTTCGGCATGGAGCTGCTCGCCGTGTTCCTCACGGTGCAGCGCGCCACGGCGTCCACGGTGACCGCCGGGTTCGCGGTGGCCGCGTTCTCGGTGGGCGCGGCGGCGCTCGCCCCCGTGCGCGGCCGGGTGCTCGACCGGCGCGGGACCCGCCCGTGGCTCGCGATCTTCGCCTGCGCCAGCGGCGCGGCGCTGGTGGCGCCCGCGTTCGCCGCCCGAGCCGGGGCGGACGCGACGGTGCTGGTGGGCCTCTCCGTGCTGGGCGGGCTGGCGGCACCGCCGCTGGTCGCGTCCCTGCGGCTGCGCTGGGCGGACGTGCTGCCCGACGCCGAGCTGCGGCGCGGGTACGCGCTCACCTCGCTCATCGGGGATGCCGGGATGGTGGTGGGCCCGGCCCTCGCGGGCCTGCTGTTCACCGTCGCCGCGTGGCTGCCGCTCGCGCTCTGCGGGGCGGCGGTCGCGTGCGCCGGCCTCATGGCGGGTGCCTCCCCGCCCCGCGCGGACGACGGGGGGCCTCCCGCACGCCTGGCCGGCCCGGCGATGACGACGCTCGTCGTGGTCTCGGTGGCGCTGGGCCTGGCGATGGGGATGGTGGAGGTCGCCGTCCCCGCCGGCGCGCTCCACTGGGACGTCGCGGGCTGGGCCGGCGTGATGCTGGGTGCCCTCGCGGCCGGCAGCATCGCGGGGGGCCTGTGGTTCGGGCGGCGGTCGTGGACCGGCCGCCCGCTGCGGCGCTACGTGCTCGCCGCCGGAACGCTGGGCGTGCTGATCGTCCCGCTCGCCGCCGCCACCGGCCCCGCGGTCCTGGGCGGGCTGCTCGTCCTCACCGGCCTCGCCTACGGGCCGGCCACGATCGCCCTGTTCGAGGCGCTCGACCTGGTCGCGCCCGGCCGCGGCACCGAGGCCTTCACGTGGATCACCACCGCGGAGGCCGCCGGCGCCTCGGCCGGCGCGGCGGCAGCCGGTTGGCTCGCCGCCCATCCGGGCCTGCCGTGGGCGTTCATCCCGGCGGCGGCGATCCTCGTCGCGGCGGCCGTATGGGGCCTGCCGCGAACGGCCCGTTAGGGCCGCGACTCCCAGGGGTTGAGCAGCCGGACCCCGGTGCGCACCACGTCCCGAGTGTTGCGGGTGACCAGGGTGAGGTCGTGCTCGAGGGCCGTCGCCGCGAGATGGCCGTCCACGAATGCGAGCGGATCCGTCACCGTGAGTCGTGCGAAGCGCTCCGCGACCCTCAGGCTGACCGGAAGGATGCGCCCCTCGTGCTCCACGATGAGCGAGGCGAGCCACGCATCGAGGACGGTCGCCGCCTCGGCGTCCCGGCGGCGGCGGCGTTCGATGCCCGATCGGATCTCGCCGACGCTCAGCACGCTGAGAAAGCGCTCGGATGGGCTTGTCGAGGCGGCCCAGGCGCGAACCTCCGCACTCCCGGAACGTCGCCGCAGTTCGGAGACCACGTTCGTGTCGAACAGGAAGCTCACTCGGGGAACTCGGTGCCCTCAGGAACCTCCCGTGCGGCCACGATCTCGTCCAGCAGGTCGGCAAAGGCATCGTCGGCCGGCCCCTCGAGCAGGCTGTCGGTGTGCCCGTCCCCGCCACGGAGACGCCGGTAGTCCTCGATCGACAGGACCACGGCCACCTCGCGGCCGTGCCGCGTGACCACCTGCGGGCCGTCGGTGCGCGCGGTATCGACGAGCCGGCTGAACCGCTGCTTGGCGTCTTGGAGCTGCCAGGTCATGTGTGTTCCCCTCGTCCTGTCCAGACTGGACAGGACGAGGGTAGCCATCGGAGGGGGAGTCCGCCAGTCAGGCGGCGTCCAGCATCCGTTCCAGGCCGTCGAAGGCCTCGGACCAGCCCTGGCCGTGGCTGTCGCGGCTGCGCTCGCTGATGAACGGGGTCTGGTGGAAGGTCATGAGCGTGCCGCCCTCCACCACCGCGAAGTTCACCGTCACCACCGACACGTGGTCCGGCGTGTCCGGGCCCGGGTCGTCCCAGATGAACGTGTACACCAGCCGCTCGGGCTCGATGATCTCTCGGTAGACGCCGTGGAAGCCGTACTCGGTGCCGTCGGCGTCGTTGCGGATCGTGCCGCGCCACGCGCCGCCCACCACCGCGTCCACCACCGCCTCGGTGCAGGTGAAGCCGTCGGGACCCCACCAGCCGCCGTCGCCGAACACCCGGAACACCCGCTCCCGGGGGTGCGCGAAGAACCGCGTGATCGTGAGGTCGTCACCGACCCCCCGGATCTCATTCATCGTCGGTCCCTTCCTCGTCCGCCGTCTCGTCCAGGCGGGCCTGGATGCGGCCGAAGCCGGTCTCCCAGAACGCCCGCCGGTCGCGCATCCATCCCTCCGCGTCCCGCAGGCGCTGCGGCAGCAGGCGGCAGGGCCGCCCCGGGCCGCGGCGGCCACGCTCGATGAGCTCCGCCCGCTCCAGCACCGACAGGTGCTTGGAGACCGCGGGGAGGGTCATCGCGAAGGGCGCCGCCAGCTCCGCGACCGTCGCCTCCCCGTGCGCCAGGCGGGCGAGGATCGCCCGGCGGGTGGGGTCGGCGAGGGCCGCGAACACCCGGCTCAGCTCCTCCTGCGCGACCACGGCCATCGAATTCACCACCTGGTTAAGTTAACCGTTTGGTGAATATGGTGTCCGGGCCCGGTGGTGTCAACCCCCGCGCAGGAGCCGCAGCGCGTTGCCGGCCAGCTGGCGGCGCACCTCGCCGGCGTCCATGCCCGCCTCCAGGAGCATGGGCCGCACCACGTGGGGGATGTGGCCGAATCCGGGGCCGCCGAACCGCATGAGCTGGGTCTTGGTGCAGATGTCGTGGGAGTGCACCAGCCGGTCCCCGAGGCCCGCGTCCACCAGCGCCAGGGTGCCGTCGAGCCGCTCGGCGTCGGTGGGCATGCGCACGGCCCCGTACTGGAACTCGTCGCCCCACAGGTCGAACGCGATCACCGTGCCGCGCGCCATCAGGGACCGGTGGTAGTCCAGGCCGTCCGGGATGTGCGGGTCCAGATGGCACAGCACGGTGCGGGTGAGGTCACCGCCCGCAGCCTCCACGATGTCCAGCGCCTCGTGGCCCCGGCGCGCCCAGGGGTGCAGGTGCACGTACAGCGGCAGGCCGGTGGCGGCCTGGGCCATCGCGGCGCCCGCGAGGGCGGCGCGCTCGGCGGGGTGGATGGGGTCCCCGGTGCCGATCTCACCGATCACCGCCGGCCGCGGTGCCGGGCCAAGCACCGCGGCGAGGACGGCATCGCGGTACCGCTCCGGCGGCGCGTCCGGCGGGTCGCCGGGCCGGGACTCGATGATGTACGGCCCGCAGCCCATCACCACGTCCACCCCGGCGTGCCGCGAGATCTCGGCCATCCCCTCCGGGTCGCGGCCGACGGAGTCCGGGGTCACGTCCACCACCAGCGCCCGGTGGGGCGCCAGCACGCGCAGCTCGTGGGCGACGCGCTCCCGGTCGTCGAGCACCAGGTTGTCGCGGCAGCTGAAGGGGTTGGTGCGCACCTCGTCCAGGTTCGCGGCGGTCACCCGCTGGTGGGCGAGGTG
Organism: Thermoleophilia bacterium; assembly: GCA_020848615.1. Taxonomy (GTDB): domain Bacteria; phylum Actinomycetota; class Thermoleophilia; order Miltoncostaeales; family Miltoncostaeaceae. Next base: position 4,396 of record JADLHW010000084.1, on the reverse strand, counting down.
CCGGGTGGGGGCGTGCGTGGCGTCGTGCCAGCAGCGGATGTCGATGAGCAGGTGCTCGTGGGCGAGCACGACGTCGTAGTCGTCGGCGAGGGGGCGGCCGTCCACCAGCAGGGGGGCGGGCCTGGGGTTTTCCGTCATGCGACACCTCGGGGATGCGGTGGAGCCTCGTCGTGCCCCCGGACATCCTGACGAGGAGCGACGCGATGAGCGACATGACGAGGATCGCCATGCGGTACGCCGAGGAGGTGTGGAACCAGGGGAACCTGCGCGCCACCGACGAGATCTTCGCCGACGGCCACGTCTACCACGACCCGATGATGCCGGGCCTGCCGGCGGGACCCGAGGGGGTCCGCACCCGGGTGCGGAGCTACATGGAGGCGTTCCCCGACGCGCGGGTGGACATCGCCGAGGTGATCGCCTCCGGGGACGTCGTGGCCGCCCGGTGGACCTGGGGCGGCACGAACACCGGTCCCCTGTTGGGCGGTCCCGCCACCGGGCGGCCCGCACGGATCGAGGGGATGCACTGGTTCCGCTTCGAGGGCGACCGCATCGCCGAGAGCTGGACGCAGGCCGACAACGTGGGCCTGCTCGCCCAGCTGGGGCTGGTGGACCTCCCGGCCTCGCAGGCCGCCTGACCCGTCAGGCGCCGGCGCGGGTCCCGGCCGGAGGGGTCCACCACGCCCCGGACCGCCCCGGCCGCGTGTCCCGTCCGGGCGGGGCGTGCAGGATGGGGCCCGGGGGTGTTCGCCCCGGCGGCATCCGGGGACCGTTCGGCTCGGGCACGGAGGTGCCGGGCGCCTCCGGCCCGCCCGGGAGGACGTGGTCATGGACGCACGGGAGATCGCCGCCGAGCTTCAGCACCCCGGTGCGCGGACCCTGCTGGCGTCCGCCACCCTCCTGCGACTCGCCTACAACGGACCGGACGGTGCACCGCGAGTCGTCCCGATGGGCTTCTTCTGGGACGGGAGCCGGATCGTCGTGTGCACGGCGGTGACCGCGCCCAAGGTCGGGGCCATGTCGTCGCGTCCCGATGTCGCGGTGACGATCGATGTGGGTGACACCCCTGCGGAGGCGAGGTCGGTGCTGCTGCGTGGACGCGCCCGCGTGGATGTCGTCGACGGCGTCCCCGACGAGTTCGTCACGGCGTCGGCCAAGGCGTTGGGCGCCCACCGGGTGCCGGAGCTCGAGCGCCGGGCCAGGTTGACATACCGGCGGATGGCGCGGATCTCCATCGAGCCGGCATGGGCGCGGTTCTACGACTTCGGCGCCGGCCGCCTGCCGTCGTTCCTGACCGAGCCGACCTGAGGGAGCCGCCGAAGGCCCCACCGAACCGGATGCCCCGCCGACGCTTGACGACCGCGATCAGCCCAGGACGCCGTCGAGGAGGATGCAGTGCACGTGCTTGGGGCCGTGCATGCCCAGGATGAGGGTCTTCTCGATGTCGGCGGTGCGGCTGGGCCCGCTCTGCAGGGCCATCGCCGACGCCCCGGAGGTGGCGGCCAGCCGCAGGATGGCGAGCAGGCCGTCCAGGATGCGGCCCTCCTCCACGACGCACACGTGGGTGGGGGCGATGAGCGCCCCGGCGCGGCCGGACGCGCCGCCGGTGAGGATGGAGCCCGTGGCCGCGACGGCCGCGATGCACCCGGTGACGGTGGCGTCGAGGTTCCGGGACACGGACCGGTCGGACGCGACGTCCTCGTACATCGCCACCTCCAGTCCCGCCTCCCGCAGATGCCCGGCGATGGCCTCGCGGGCGCCGCCGAGGTCGGCGGCCAGCGCGACGCGGCGGGCCCCCACGGACTCCAGGGCCGCCAGCACGGCACCGGCCAGGCCGTCCCCACCGGTGCGGGCGGCGGTGCCGCTCACGGCCTCCAGCTCGGCGATGAACCGGGTGATCCGGTCCTCGCCCGGCCGCAGCTCGGTGGGCGCCAGCTCGTGGAGCTCCGCCATCACCGCACCCGCCGGTGCCAGGGACGCCGCGCGGGCCGTGGCAGGGCCCGGCCCTGGGTCCAGTGCGCCAGGGGACCGGTCCAGCGCGGGGCGGCGGGGCGGCGGCCCAGCAGGCCGATGCCCAGGCGCCCGAGCCGCGCCGACAGCCGGTAGCCGATGGGCGAGGACCACGCGTACGACCACAGGGTGGCGGCGATGCGCTCGTGCCGCGGGACCTCGCCGGCGGCGGTGCGGTCGTGCCGGAGGTTGAGCAGCAGGTGGTGCAGCGGGATCTTCACCGGGCAGATGTCGTCGCACGACCCGCACAGCGACGAGGCCTGCGGCAGCTCCCCGCCGTCCTTCTGGCCGCGGAACAGGGGGGTGAGCACGGCGCCGATGGGACCGCCGTACACCCAGCCGTAGGCGTGTCCCCCCACCTGCCGGTACACGGGGCACACGTTCTGGCAGGCGCCGCAGCGGATGCAGTGCAGGGCCTCCTGGTACCGGGTGCCCAGCAGGCTCCGGCGCCCGTTGTCGAGCATCACCACGTGCATGCGCTCCGGGCCGTCCGGCTCGGCGTCGCGACGGGGCCCCGAGATCATGTTCACGTAGGTGGTGATGAGCTGGCCGGTGCCCGCCCCGGCGATGAGCGGCAGCATCACCGCGAGGTCCTCGAGCCGCGGGATGATGCGCTCGATGCCCATCAGGGCGATGTGCACCCGGGGCAGGCTCGTGCACATGCGGCCGTTGCCCTCGTTGGTGACCAGCACGATGGTGCCGGTCTCCGCGACCCCGAAGTTCGCGCCGCTGATGCCGACGTCGGCGTCCATGAACGCGTCGCGCAGCTCCCCCCGGGCGAACGCGGTGAGCTCGGCGGCGTCGTCCGGCAGCTCCCGGCCGGCGACCCTCGACAGGCTGGCCCGCACCTCGGCCTTGGTCTTGTGGATGATCGGCGCGATGAGGTGCGACGGGCGGTCGTCGTCGAGCTGCACCACGTACTCGCCCAGGTCGGTCTCGGTGATGGTGATGCCGTCCGCCTCGAGGGCCGGGTTCAGCCGGATCTCCTCGGTGGCCATGGACTTGACCTTCACGACCGTCCGGGCGCCCTCCTCACGGCAGATGCCGCGGATGATCTCCCGCGCCGCGGCGGCGTCGGGCGCGCGGTGAACGGTGATGCCGTTGCGCTCGAACGCGGCGATGAGCTCGTCGAGGTACCGATCGAGATCACCGACGGCCCGCTCCCGGATCTCGCGGCCCAGCTCCCGGAGGCCGTCGTAGTCGTGGTCGCGGTACCGGTTGCGCAGCGTCGCGACGGCGTGGTCGGTGGCCTTCGGCACCGCGACGCGCAGGAATGCGTTGGCGAGCTGCTCGTTGGCGCGCTCACGGAAGGTGCTGCCCAGCAGCGGGTCGGTGGTGCTCACCGCAGGCCCGCCTCGTGCAGGAGGGTGGCGACGTGCACGGCGCGCAGGGGGGCCCCGGTGCGGGCCAGGCGACCGCCCAGGTGCATGAGACATCCCGGGTCGGCGGACACCAGCACGTCGATGCCGGCGCCCTGGGCGTCGGCGAGCTTGTCGTCGGCCATCGCCACCGACACCTCCGGGTACCGGACGCTGAACGTCCCGCCGAAGCCGCAGCACCGCTCGCTCCCGGCGAGCGGCACCAGCTCCAGGCCCTGGAAGCAGGCCAGCACCTCCCGCGGCTCCTCCCTGAGGCGCAGCTCGCGCAGCATGTGGCAGCTGTCGTGGTACCCGGCCCGCCCGTCCCACCGCAGCGCGTGGCCGCGCAGCCGCTCGGTGTGCCCCGCGAGGATCGCGGTGAGCTCCCGCACACGGCCCGCCACCTGCCGGGCCAGCGCCTCGTCCCGGTCCCCGTGGAACAGCTCCGGCCAGTGCAGGCGCATCATCGACGCGCATGATCCGGAGGGCACCGCGATGTCGCCGTCGGTCGCGGCCAGCGCGCGCAGCGTGCGCCGCGCGACGCGGCGCGCCTGGCCGGCGAACCCGGAGTTGAAGGCCGGCTGCCCGCAGCAGATCGCTCCCCTGGCGGGGGCGACGGCACACCCGCAGGCGCGCAGGGCGGTCTCGGCGTGCCCGACCACCTCGGGGGTCACCAGGTCCCCCAGGCAGGTGGGGAACAGGATCACGTGCTCGGCCAGCGGGTCTCCATTCCGTGCAGCGTCACGGCGCCCCATCGGGCGCCTGAGGAAGAACGCTAGGGGACATCCCCTGACCGCGCATCCCGGCTTCCATGGTTCCCGGACCATCGTCGCCGTCCACAAGGGCTGCTCTGCGGATCACCTGAGAGGCGTCCGCGAGGGTACGGATCGTCGCTTCCTGCGGGTTGACTCGCTCGCTGGATGGATTCATCCCGTCGCCACCCGCCACTCGGAGCCCGGGCGCACGTGGACGATCCGGCCGCCGCTCACCACCACCTCGACGGGGTCGTGGCCCAGGCGGTACGGGACGTG
>JADLHW010000083.1 GCA_020848615.1 Thermoleophilia bacterium | reverse complement strand
GCGGGTCCCTGCCGGCGGAGCGTGTAGGCGCCCGCGGTCGAGGTCGCCGCGGGCGCGGGCAGCGCATCGTGGCCCGCCCGACCGGGCACGCCGAGATCGACGCCGAGGGTCGTGGAACGCCCCTCGTGGCTGAAGTCCGCGAACACCCGGTACGTGCCGGCCGCGTCGAGGGCGAGTGACGTCCGCCACGTGCCGTCCGCATCCATGCGCGGATGCAGGTGCTGGAAGCCGGTGAGGTCCCGCCGCACCACGATGAGGTGCATCGCCCGGTCGTGCTCGACGTCGAAGTCTCGGATCACCCGGCCGTCGTCACCGACGATGCGGAACGCATACTCGGCCGTCGTCCCGGCGGCGGCGGTCCTGACGGCGGGCAGGAGCGTGAGCCCATCCCGGGCGACCGCGAGCCCGGGCGGGGCACCGTGGGCATCCATCACGGTCGCGGTGTGTCCGCCGCCACCGTGACCCGATGCCGCATCATGACCGCGTTCGATCGGCCCGACGGCAAGACCCACCGCGGCGGCGGCACCGGCGACGGCGACCACCCCGGCGGCGAACCCCGCGATGCGCGCGGCGCCGGTCATGACGCCACCTCGTAACCGGCCTCCTCGATCGCCGCGCGGACCGCGGCATCGTCGAGATCCTGGCCGCGGACGGTGACGGTGCGGGCCTCCAGGTCAACCTGTATGTCGGTGACCCCCGGTACGGCGGCGACCTCCTCGGTGATCGCCGCCCGGCAATGGTCGCAGCTGATCCCCGGGACGGCGTGGCGGAGGTCGGTGCTTGGCATGTCCAGCTCCTTTGGGCGTTGCCTTCCATCTCAAGGTACCCTACCCCCCATGGGTATGTATACCGTGGGGGGGTATGGTACCGTCCCGGTATGGGAACCACACAGCACGGCTACGCCGGGTCCAAGGACGACTTCCTCAAGCGGATGGCGCGGATCGAGGGCCAGGTCCGCGGGATCACCGGGATGATCGAGTCCGACCGGTACTGCATCGACGTCATCACCCAGATCAGCGCCATCCAGGCGGCACTCGACAAGGTCGCCCTGGCGCTGCTTGACGACCACGTCGCCCACTGCGTGATGGACGCCGCCGAGGACGACCGCGGTGCCAAGCACGCCGAGGTGATGACCGCCGTCGGACGCCTGCTCAAGCGGTGATCGCCGAGGTTGGCGCCGCGCCGGCGCCACCCTCGGTACACCCCTGGGGCATGGCGCCAAGCCGCTCCCGGGAGGCCCGGATTCCCGACGCCATGCAGCGCATTCAGCCCGCGCTTCACCCATACCTGCTGTGTGGCGCAACGGCAGGCGCAGCACGTAGACGCCCACCTGTCCGCGGGCGGCTCACGGATCCCGCCCTGGTGAGCGGTTCACACCGGGCTGGAGGCCGATTCCGCCTCTCACCGTCCGCCCGCCCCTCCGGGCGGGCGCGTCCGGCGGCTCGTTGTCCGCCGTCATCGAATTGTCATCAACATCGACAGCAGTTCGCAACGCGGGCCCGCGATGCTGCTGATGGTCAATGAATGGAGGCGGTGATGATGAACGGTGGATGGGGCGCGATGACCTCGTTCGGCTGGGCGATGATGGTGGTGCTGTGGGTGTCGGTGATCGGGTTGGTGGTCTGGGCGATGACCCGGATCTTCCCCGGCGGCGGCTCCTCCGAGGGCACCCGGGGTGCCCACGACCAGGGACGTGATGGGGACGGCCCGACCGATCCCCGCGCGCTCCTTGAGCGTCGGCTCGCGGCGGGCGAGGTCGACCCGGAGACCTACGACCGGATCCGGGAGCGACTCGACGCGGCACACCAGGAGCGGGAGGTGCAGCGATGACGCGGGCGACCATCATTGGCGTCACCGTCGCGACGGTGCTCGGAGCGACGGTGCTCTCCGCAACGGCGATCCCGGCGCTCAGCGGCGGGCCCTCACAGACCGTGGAGTGGCGGCAGACCATGCACGCCCAGGGCGTCGGACAGTCGATGATGAACGGGGCCGGGGGATGGATGGCCGCACCGGGCCACCGGGCCGGCATGATGGACGGGGCCGGTGGCTGGATGGCCGGGCGGGGCATGCACGGCGGCATGATGCGTGAATGGGCACGTTGACATCAGCAGGGCGGGGGCTCGGGTGACCGGGTCCCCGCCACTGGTGCTGGTCGTCGACGATGAGCCGCCGCTGGTGCACCTGGTGCGCAGCTACCTGGTGCGCGAGGGCTTCCGCGTCGCGGAGGCCGGCGACGGGGAAGCCGCGGTCCGGCTGGTGCGTGACCTCGCACCCGACCTCGTGGTGCTCGACCTGATGATGCCGGGCATCGACGGCATCGAGGCGTGCCGGCGCATCCGGGCGTTCAGCGACTGCTACGTGGTGATGCTCACGGCCCGCGCCGAGGAGGTGGACATGCTGATCGGGCTTGCCGTCGGCGCCGATGACTACATCACCAAGCCGTTCTCACCCCGCGAGCTGACGGCCCGCGTGCGCGCGATGCTGCGCCGACCCCGCACCGCCTCGGAGGCCGCGGCGGGCCCTCTCCGGCGCGTCGGATCCCTGGAGATCGACCCCGCCGCCCATGAGGTACGTCTCGATGGCCAGCCGGTTGGTCTGACCCCGCTGGAGTTCAGGCTGCTCGAGACATTGGCGGCGCAGCCGCGGGTGGCGTTGAGCCGCCGGCAGCTCATCGACCGGGTATGGGGCACCGATTGGGTCGGAGACGAGCATCTCGTCGACGCCCACATCGTCCGGCTGCGCCGCAAGCTCGGGGACGACCCCGCAACGCCTCGATACGTGCAAACGGTGCGCGGCGTCGGATACCGGATGGGCCCCGGATGACCCGGCTGCGACAAAGCCTCGGGGCCAAGCTCCTGGTCGCCCAACTTCTCGTTGTCATCGCCGGCGGCCTCACACTCCTGCTGGTCGCCGGGGCAGCCGGTCCGTGGCTGTTCGACCGGCATCTGCAGGACCGCCTCTCGGGGGCCTCTGACACGGTCGTCGATCACACTCACGCAGCGTTCGACCAGGCGCTGACCGCCTCGGTGATCAGCGCGGTCGCCGCCGCCACCCTCACCGCCGTCATCGCAAGCGCCGTGCTGACGCGCAGGATCGTCGCCCCCATACGCGACCTCGCCCGCACCGCCGAGGCGATCGCCGCCGGCCGGCTTGATGCTCGGGCCCCGGTGTACGGAGACGACGAGCTCGCCACCCTGGCGATGTCGTTCAACGCCATGGCCCAGCGGCTCGATGACACCGAACGGACCCGCACACGGCTCGTGG
>JADLHW010000082.1 GCA_020848615.1 Thermoleophilia bacterium | reverse complement strand
GGTTGCGCCACCACGCCCGCCTGGGATCCGCCCAGCCGTTCATCGCGTCCTCCACGTGGGCGACGATCGCCCGCCGGTCCCGGCCCGTGCGGGTGCGCCACAGGCCGACCCTGCGCCCGGTGATGCGGTACACCGCGCGATGCCCCGCCCAGAGCGGGCGGATGAGCCGGCGGGGCGGGAGGCGCGATGCCCGTGCGTCCGTGTCGCTCACGATGTCCTCCCTTCCGATACCCCGAGCGTAGTCCGTCCCGTCCCGCCGGCCGTCCGGTGGCGCCCGGACCGCCCTCGGGCCGGGCCACTCGACGAAACCGCCGGCGTGGGGCACCATCGGCCCAGCCCTTGCCACCGCGCGCCGCGACGGCCGCCGACCGATGAGCACATGAGACCCCTCTGCACGCTTCCCGCCGCCCTGGCCCTGCTCGTGCTCACCGCACCGGCGCGGCTCCTGGGGGCCGCCGGCGGCGGTTCCGGCGGGTTCGGCGGCGGGGGCGGCGGTGGCGGCGGTGGCGGCGGCGGCATCGGGGGCGGCGGCGGAGGTGGCGGCACCGGCGGCGGGGGCGGCGACCCGCGGATCCTCATCATCTTCATCGTCGGGGCGACGGTCATCGCCTTTGCGGTGCACCGCAAGCGGCAGGCGATCGCCCGGTGGACCGTCGCCGCCGCGAAGGCCGCCGACCGGGCCACCGCCGGCCTGCGCGGCAGGCGCACCGCGGACGTCGCGGGCAGGGCCCGCGTCGCCGCCGAGGACGACCCGGCATTCGCCCCCGAGCGGGTCATCCCGGACGCCGAGGCCCTGTTCGGCGACATCCAGCGCGCGTGGAGCGCGCGCGACACCGGTGCCCTGTCGGCGGCGGTGGGTTCCGACCTGATGGTCGAATGGAAGCGCCGCCTGGACGACTTCGCGGCCAAGGGGTGGCACAACGTCGTGGTGGTGAAGGGCCCCGTCGGCGTCGAGTACGTGGGGCTCACGAACGTTGCGGGCACCGAGGACGACCGCGTCGTCGTCCGGATCTCGGCCACGCTCGACGACCACGTGGTCGACCGGACCGGGAGGATCATCAACCACGACGGTTCCCAGACCACCGAAACGGGCCTGCGGGAGTACTGGACGCTGGAGCGCACCGGTGACCGCTGGACGCTGATGTCGATCGAGCAGGACCGCGAGGGCACCCACAACCTCACCGATCCGGTGGTCGCCGACCCCGCCGACGACCCCGCCATGCCGGACCGGGAGCTCACCGGCCTCGCCGTGGAGGACCGCATCCCCGAGGGCTTCACCCTCCCGGAGGTCGCCGACGTCGACTTCGACGGTTCCGCCCTCGCCGCCGCCCGCGACATCTCGCTGAGCGACGAGCGGTTCGACCCGGGCGTCATCGAGGCCGCCGCCCGCCGCGCCGTCGCCGCGTGGGCCGCGGCCGTGGACGGCGACGACGACGCGCTGCTCCAGGTCGCGACCCCGGCCGCCGCGGCGGATCTCCTGCGCCCGGACGGCGACGACCGGCACCGCCTCGTGGTGCGCGGCCCGCACGTCGAGGCCATCCACATCACCCGCGTGGACGCCGCCTCGACGCCCGCCCGGGTGGACGTCGAGGTGCGCCTGCGGGGCGTGCGGTTCATCCAGGACCGGGACACGGCGGACGCCATCGCCGGTTCCGACATGCGCCCGGCCCGGTTCACCGAGCACTGGACCATGACCCTCCAGGAGCCCCCCGACACGACCCCGTGGCGGCTCGCGAACGCCGTGCCGGTGCCCTGACCGGCGCCGACTCCCCGGGGTCCACGCGCGGGCGCACCGGGGAGTAAGGGTTTCCCCAGGAACGCGTGGGGCGGCGGCCCTTGCGCGTACGCTCGGTTGCACCATCCCGCGCGCCGAAGAAGCCGTTGTGACCACCACCGCCCCAGCACCGGCGGCGCCCTGCGCCTGCACCGATGCGGCCTCCCGGGCGCCATCGCCGCTGGCCGGCGCCATCGCGGAGGTGCGCGGCGGCGTCATCCGCGTGGTGATCGCCGTGCTCGCCACCGGCCTCGGCCTCCTCGCGCCGCTCGTGGATGCGCCCGGCTGGCCGCTGTTCGCCATCGCCCTGGTGGCCGGCGGCGCCGGCGCCGTGATGCCCACCGTGGCGGCCGCGCGGGAGGGGCGGGTGAGCGTCGACGCGCTCATGTTGCTCGCCGCCGCGGGGGCCGCATCAATCGGCGCCTGGCCGGAGGGCGCGATCCTGCTGGTGCTGTTCAGCCTCGGCAGCGTGCTGGAGGAGATCTCCCTCGCCCGCACCGAGGGTGCCGTGCGCTCCCTCATGGACCTGCGGCCCGGGGCCGCCCGCGTGATCGGCGAGGACGGGACCGACCGTGACACGCCCATCGAGGATGTCCGGCCCGGCATGCGGGTGCGCGTGCGGCCCGGGGAGCGCCTCGGGGTCGATGCGCGCGTCGCGACCGGCGTGGGTTCGGCGGACGTGTCGGCCCTCACCGGCGAGTCCGAACCGGTGCCGCTCGCACCCGGCGCCGCCGTGCCGGCCGGCGCCATCGTGCTGGAGGCCGCCGTGGAGTGCGTCGTGGAACGTGCCGCCGACGACAGCACCCTCGCGCGCATCATCGGCCTCGTCGCCGACGCCCGGGAGCGGCACACCGGCGTGGTGTCGGTCGTGGAGCGGTGGCTCAGCCGCTACGTCCTGGCGGTCCTCGCGGTCACCGGGGTCGCCCTGCTGGCGCTGCTGGGCCTGGGCCGGGACTTCCCCGACGCCTTCCTGCAGGCCATGACCCTGCTGGTGGTCATGAGCCCGTGCGCGCTCGCGATCGGCCTGCCGGCGACGACCCTGGCCGGCCTCGCCGCGGCCGCCCGGGCGGGCGTGCTGGTGAAGGGCGCCGACGCCCTCGACCACCTGGGCACCGCGAACGTCGTGTGCCTGGACAAGACCGGGACCCTCACCGCGGGCGCGCCGGAGGTGGTGGGGTGCACGCCGCTCGGCGGGGCCGGCCGCGAGGAGGTGCTCGCCCTCGCCGCCGCGGCGGAGGCCGGGTCGCTGCACCCGCTGGCGGGCGCCGTGGCCAGGGCCGCCGCGAACGCCGGCGTCACCGTCCCCGGCCACAGTGGGCACCGCGCCCTGCCGGGCGCCGGGGTGAGCGCAGCGGTCGGCGACGGCCTGGTGGAGGTGCTGTCGCCCTCCGCCGTCGCCGCGCGCGGTGCCGAGGTCCCCGCGGACGCGCTCCCCGCCCACGCCACCCGGCTGGTGGTGTGCCGCGACGGCGAGCCCGTGGGGGTGCTGGGCGCCGCGGACCAGGTGCGACCCCAGGCCGGCGCCGCCATCGCCGCGATGCGCGACGCCGGGTGCCGGCCCGTGGTGGTGTCCGGCGACCACGACGACGCCGTCCGGTTCGTGTGCGACCGGCTGGGCATCGAGGAGGCCCACGCCCACATGTCGCCGGAGGACAAGCTCGCCATGGTGCGGGCCCTCCAGGCGGGCGGTGAGCGGGTGATGATGGTGGGCGACGGCATCAACGACGCCCCGGCGCTCGCCGCCGCGGAGGTCGGGGTCGCGATGGGCGGGCGGGGCGCCGACCAGGCCCTGGAGGCCGGTGACGTCGTCCTGATGTCCGACCGCCTCGAGCGCCTGTCGTTCGGGGTCCAGGTGGCGCGCGCGACCCGGCGGCGCCTGCGCGCGAACCTCATCCTGGGACTCGGGACGATCTGCATCCTGGTGATCGGCACCCTCGTGGCGTCGCTGCCGCTGCCCCTCGGCGTGCTGGGCCATGAGGGCTCCACCGTGATCGTGACCCTCAACGGCCTGCGCCTCCTCGCGAGGCGCGCGCCGAGGGACTGCTTCGGGCCGCGCATCGCGCCCGACGGGCGGCGCGTGTGCGGCCGTGAGGGCGAGCCCGTCCCGGGCTAGCCTCCGGGCCGTGGAGACCGTCGACAGCATCGTCTTCTGGCTGCTCGTCCTGGGGTTCCTCGCCTCGCTCGGGCTCGCGGTGCCCGTGGCCTCCGGGGTGCTCACCGTCCGGAGGTCGCCGTTCGTCCTGGCCGCCGGCCTGCTGGCCGCCGGCGTTGCGTGGATGCCCGTGTATGCACGGGCGGCCGACCGTTACTTCGTGGCCGGCGACACCAGCCGCTGGGAGTACGCCGCCCGCGATGGTCGCGGCACGATGATCGTGGCGTTCGGCGCCCTCGCCGTGGTGGCGCTGTGCGTGGCCGCCGCAGCCGCGCTGAGCGGGCCCCGCAGCGTCTGGCGGCGGGCCGCGATGGCCGCGACGCTCGGCGGGACGTTCGCGCTCCTGGCGATCACGATCCTGCTGGGCATCGGCCACTGAGCCGGGCGAGGGCGGATCGCCCCCGCCCGGCACCCGGTCAGTGGCCGGGGGAGACGCAGACCTTCACGGAGCCCTCGGCCCGCGTGGCCATGATCTCGTAGCCCTCCGCCGCCCGCTCCAGCGGAAGGTCGTGGGTGAGCACCGGCGACGGGTCCAGCGTCCCGGAGGCCACCAGCGGCCACAGCTCCGGCAGGTAGCTGCGCACCGGGGCGACGCCGCCGCGGATCGTGAGGTTCCGCAGGAAGCACACGTCCCACGGCAGCTGCGGGGCGCCCAGGAACACCTCCATGCCCACCCATGACACGGTGCCGCCCGGCTGCACGGTGTTCGCGGCCTGCACCATGGAGTCGGCGCTGGAGATCGCGTCGATGACGACGTCCGGGCCGTACGACGAGGTGAGGTCGCCCAGCAACTCCGCCAGGTGGTCGGCGTTGGTCTTGGCGTTCACGGTGTGCGTGGCCCCCAGGCTCGCGCCCACGGCAAGCCGGTCGTCGTGATGGCCCGACAACACGACGTTGCCGGCGCCCAGCAGCTTCGCGGCCTGGCAGGCCAGCAGGCCCACCGCGCCGTCGCCGATCACCAGGGCGGTCTGGCCGGCCGTGACGCCGGAGTTCCTCGCGGCGTGGTAGGCGGTGGTGAACACGTCCACCAGCGGCAGCAGGACCCTGTCGTCCACGTCGGCGAGCTCGTCCGGCACCTTCACCAGCGTCCCGTCGGCCAGCGGCACCCGCACGAACTGGGACTGACCGCCCTCAACGGCGCCGCCGAAGCCCCAGAACGCCTGGAAGCCGAAGCAGCCGCCCTGCACGCAGGAGGTGGGGAGGCCCTTCCTGCAGTAGTGGCACTCCCCGCAGGACAGCCAGAAGGGCGCGACGATGCGGTCACCGGGCCTCACGGTCTTCACCGCGGAGCCCACGGCCTCCACCACGCCGACGAACTCGTGGCCCAGGCGGCAGCCGGGGTCGAAGCCGAAGGCGTCCCCGTGATTGAAGATGTGCATGTCGGAGCCGCAGATGCCCGCCTTGGTGACGCGGACGACGGCATCGGTGGCGTTCACGACGCCCGGATCCGGCACATCGGTGACGCTCACGTCCTTCGGTGCGTTGAAGACCAGGCCACGCATGGGCGCTCCTCGGGGAAGACTCGCTGGTGAGTGAATCCGGGTGAGCCTACACTCCGCCCGTGACCCGGGACTCCCCCGATGACTACGCGGATCTCGCCGCCCTGGGCGCGGAGATCCACGGCCTGTTCGACCGCATCGCGCGCGGCGAGGCCGGCCTCACGCTCGTCCAGTACCGGGTGCTGGCGACGCTCGCACTCGCGCACCCCGAACCGCTGGAGCCCCTGGCGGTGGGCCGCGCGATCCAGGCGGGGTCGAACCACATGGCGAAGGTGCTGGACCAGCTGGAGGCGATGGGGTTCATCGCCCGGCGCATGCACGCGGCGGACCGCCGCCGCCGGCTGCTGGACCTCACCCCGGAGGGCCGCGCCGTGGTGGAGCGGGCCGCGCCGCGCATCGGCGACGCGCAGGAGCGCCTGATGGGCGAGGCGTTCACGCCGGGCGAGCGGCGGCAGCTCATGCGGCTCACCGGACGCCTGCGGAGCGTGCTCGCGGAGATCCGGACCCCGGTGGTGCCGCCCCGTCCCGGGCCGTGAACCGCGGCACGGGGCCGTGCCGTCGGGTGGCTGTGGGAGGCTCCCGGCCATGCCCGCCATCACCCACGTCACCCTCGTCGTGCGCGACCACGACGAGGCCATCGCCCACTTCGTCGACGACCTCGGCATGGACCTGGTGGAGGACACCCACCTGGGCGACGGCAGGCGCTGGGTCGTGGTCGCGCCCCAGGGCGGACGCGGCGCCGCGCTGCTGCTCGCCGAGGCCGTCTCGGAGGCCCAGCTGGACCGCGTGGGCGACCAGACCGGGGGGCGGGTCTTCCTGTTCCTGGAGACCGACGACTTCCAGCGCGACCACGCCCGCATGACCGCCGCGGGCGTCCACTTCCGGGAACGGGCCCGCGAGGAGCCGTACGGCACCGTCGCCCAGTTCCTCGACATGTACGGCAACCGCTGGGACCTCATCCAGCGCCACGAGCCCAGGGGGCACTGAGAATGCGCGTCGTCATCGCCGGCGGCGGCCTGGTCGGGCTGTCACTGGCCGGGCTGCTGCGCCGCCGCGGGGCGGAACCCGTCGTGCTGGAGCGGATGGAGCCCGGTGAGTACGTGCGCCGCGGGTTCATGCTGGGGCACCACTCCTACGAGGCCCTGGAGGAGCTGGGGGTGCTGGCCGGCATCCGGGCAAGGGGCCGGGCGATCGCACCCACCCCGGACGGGAGCTCGGCCGCCGTGGCCGTGGAGGTGGGCCGCCTGCTGCACCGCCTCGCCGAGGGCATCCCCGTGCGGTACCGCCACACGGTCACCGGCCTGCTGCGCGACCCCTCCGGACGGGTCACGGGCGTGATCGCGGAGGGCCCGGACGGGACGGAGGAGCTGCACGCGGACCTCGTGGTGGCCTGCGACGGCATGCGGTCCCGGGTGCGGGGGATGGCGGGGCTGGCCGCCGAGTTCATGCCGCTCGCCGAGGCCAAGATCGAGTGGATGAGCCCGGTGCCCACCGAGGAGGTCTTCTCGATGAAGTACCTCTCGGACGGCGGGCACATCGGGTTCTTCTCGTGGCCCGAGGGGTCGTTCGGCTGGCGGAGCATGGACCGGTGCGGGCGCGAGGCCGCCGTGGCGCCCGGCATCGCGGCCTTCGCCGAGGCGTTCGCCGCGCTGCTGCCCGAGTCCGCCGACGGCGTGCGCGGCCTGGTCTCCACCGACGAGCTGCACTACGGCGAGCAGGACCTGCTGACCTGCCCGGAGTGGTGGACACCGGGGGTGGCGCTCATCGGCGACGCCGCGCACTTCCTGGGACCGGAGACCGGCGCGAGCGCCGGCATCGGCATCGCCGACGCGCACGCCCTGGCCCAGGCCCTCGCCATGTTCCCCGCCGACGCCGACGCGGCGTGCGCCGCCTACACCGCGTGGCGCGCCCCCGCGGTGCGCCCGCTGGAGGCGATGGACCCGTCGCGCAGCCGCCTGCTGGGCGCGCCCATCCCCGAGGCGCGGCCCGAGGAGCGCTGGCCGCCGCCGGCGGCGGGAGCCTGAGGGCATGGAGCAGCGCGTGAGCATGGTCACGCTCGGGGTCGCCGACCTCGCCCGCCCGCGGGCGTTCCACGAAGCCCTGGGCTGGACGCCCGCCGACGCCCCGCCGGAGATCGCGTTCCTCCGGACGGGCGCCACGATCGGACGGGAACCGGCCGCCACCTTCCGGGGCGGCCACTCGGGCGTCTTCATCGATCCGGACGGGCACCCGTGGGAGGTCGCCCACAACCCGTTCCGGGAACCGGGCGAGGATGGCGCCGTGCGGCTGCCCGGCGCGTGACCGGCGGGCCCGCGGTCCTCGCCAGCAGGTGCTTCGCCCCCGCGGTGCGGGAGCGGCTCGCCGCCCTGTTCGCGCTGGATGAGAACACCACGGAGGATCCGCTGCCGCGCGGCGAGCTGCTGCGGCGCGCCGCGGGGAAGGCCGGGATCATGGTGACCCCCGTCGACCGCGTCGACGCCGAGCTCCTGGACGCCGCCGGGCCCGGACTGCGCGTGGTGGCCACCCTGTCGGTGGGCCTCGACCACATCGACCTGGCCGCCGCCCGGGAACGCGGCGTGACGGTGGGGTACACCCCCGACGTGCTCACCCACGCCACCGCAGAGATGGCGATCGCCCTCATGCTGTCGCTGCTGCGGCGCGTGACCGAGGGCGACCGCCGCATCCGGCGGGGCCGCCCATGGGCGCTCACCCCGAACTTCATGCTGGGCCGCGGCGCCGCGGGACTGGTGTTCGGGTGCGTGGGGTTCGGGCGCATCGGGCGGGCCGCCGCCGGCATCGCCGGGGCGCTGGGCATGGAGGTGGTCCACACCTCCCGCCGCGCCACGGGCGAACCCGGGGAGTGCACGTTCGGTGAGCTGCTGGCCCGGGCCGACGTGGTGAGCCTCCACTGCCCGCTCACCCCGGACACCCGGCACCTCATCGACGCCGCGGCGCTGCGGGCCATGCGGCCGGACGCGGTGCTGGTGAACACCAGCCGCGGCGCGGTGGTGGACGAGGCCGCCCTCGTCGCGGCGTTGCGCGACGGCGTCATCGGCGGCGCCGCCCTGGACGTGTTCGAGGACGAGCCTCGCGTCCACCCCGGCCTGCGGGACCTGGAGAACGTGGTGATGGCACCGCACCTGGGGTCCGCGACGCTGACCACCCGCACCGCCATGGGGATGCTGTGCGTCGACGCCCTCGAGGACGTCCTGCTGCGCGGACGCGAACCGGGGAACGCCGTCCCCGGCGGCTGAGGCGACCGGACCGCGGTCCGGCGGTCAGGCGGTGCGGGGCGTCTCCCGGCCGCACGCCGGGCAGCGCCACACGGGGAACGCCTCGTCCTTCGGGATGGCGCGCCCGGTGGTGATGTCGTGGGAGCGCATGACGCGGGTGGTGGGGTAGGTCCGCACGCCGCAGCGCTCGCAGTCGGGCGGTGCGGCCTCGGTCCCCTGATCGGCCTCGGACATGCTGACAACCTGCCACATGCCGCTCGCGTTCGCCACCGGACCGCCGCCGGATGCGGCGTTGCCGCGACAACCCGCTATCCTCGGCGCAACCCCGGGGCCACATCACGGCCGGACGGGGCACGGGTGCACCAACGCACCCGGTGGAAGAGCGTCCTGGCCCCGGTTCCGATTCGCGGTGGACGATCGACCGTCCAGACCGCGGCCGCCGGCCGCCAAGGAGCACATCTGAGTACCACCACGTTCGCCGATCTCGGCGTCACCGCCCGCCTGTGCGCGTCCCTCGCCACCCGCGGGTTCGAGTCCCCCTTCCCCGTGCAGGAGCTGGTGCTCCCGCACGCCCTGGACGGCGCCGACGTCCAGGTGAAGGCCCCCACGGGCTCCGGCAAGACCCTCGCCTTCGGGCTGCCCCTGGTGCAGGGGATCGACGGGACCCCCGACGGCCCCCGCGCCCTCGTGCTCGCCCCCACGCGGGAGCTGGCCACGCAGATCAGCGCGGAGCTGGCCCCCCTGGCCGCCGTCCGCGGCCTGCGCACCGCCGTCATCGTGGGCGGCGTCGACCTCGTGCGCCAGAGCAAGGGCGCCCGCGGCGCCCAGGTCATCATCGCGACCCCCGGCCGCCTCAACGACCTGTTGCGCCGCCGGCTCATCGACCTCAGGCACGTCGACCTGCTCGTCCTCGACGAGGCCGACCGGATGCTCGATATGGGCTTCCTGCCGCAGGTCAACGAGGTCGTCGCGAAGCTGCCGGACGACCGTCAGACCATGCTGTTCTCGGCGACCCTGGGCCCGCAGGTCCGGGATCTCGCCGACCGGCTCACCGAGGACCCGCTGCGCCTGGAGGCGCCCGGGGACCCGCGCGACTCGGCGCCCATCGCGGAGCGGCTGGACCAGTCGTTCATCGCCTGCGCGCACTCCGACCGCACCGACACGCTCATGGAGTGCCTGCGCGACGAGGCCGACCTGGCGATCGTGTTCTGCCGCACCAAGCGCGGCGCGGCCCGCCTCGCGGAGAAGCTCACCAAGGCCGGCCTGCCGTCGGGGTCGCTGCACGGCGACCTCACCCAGCGGCAGCGGGAACGCGCGCTGAAGGCGTTCGCGCAGGGACGCACCCGCGTCCTCATCGCCACCGACGTCGCGAGTCGCGGCATCGACCTGGACGGCCTCGGCCTGGTCGTGAACTTCGACCCCCCGGACGACCACGACACCTACACACACCGGGTGGGGCGCACCGCCCGCGCGGGGCGCACCGGCCGGGCCGTCACCCTGGTGACCCCGGACCAGGCCGCGGACGTCGGGCGCATCGCCCAGCGGCTGGGCCTGGACGAGCGGTGGGCCGACACCGGCTACGCCGCGTCGGGCCCCCGCACCGTGTACCGCTCGCGCGGCCGGCGCGGTCCCGGGCCGAGGGCCGCGGCCCCTCCCGCACGGCCCCGCGTGCCCGCCACGCCGGGCGCCAACCGCGTGCGGCGCGGCACCCGCACCGTCTGAGGGCATGAAAAAGGGGCCCGGGCGGATCCGTCCGCCCGGGCCCCTTCTTGCGGAACCGCTGTCCTAGACGGTCTGGACGTTCGCCGCCTGCGGGCCCTTGGGACCGGACTCGGCGTCGAAGCTGACGCGCTGACCCTCGTCGAGGCTCCGGTAGCCATCGGCGCGGATCTGGGTGTGGTGGACGAAGAGGTCCTTGCCCCCGTCATCCGGGGTGATGAAGCCGAAGCCCTTCTCGGCGGAGAACCACTTCACGGTACCTTCGGGCATGCGTTTCCTCATTGCTCGGCGAGCCGCTGATCACCCGCCAAGCCCTTCGGCCCTCCAGGCAGTCCACCACTCGCAATTCTTGCCGGCCCATACGACCGACAGGCACACGATAGCGGGCTTGCCCGCCACCGCGACAGGTCCCGGGCGCGTTCCGGCGGTTTCCGCCCTTCCGGTCCCGCCCCGGGACGCCCCGGCTCAGGCGCCGGGACCGCCCGATCCGAGCAGCCGCAGCAGCACCTCCGCGTCGGCGGCCGGGTCCGCGGAGCGGCGCAGCCGCGTGACCGGATCGTGCAGGTAGGCGCCGGCCATCCGGCGGCTCAGGCGCTCCAGGCGCGCCCGGCTCTCGGCATCCGTGACGCCCAGGAGCGCGCGCTCCAGCGCATCGCGGCGCAGCCGCTCCACCCCGGCGGGGAGCGCCGCGATCGCGGGCGCCGCGGCGCGTCCCGCCAGCCAGTCCCCGAAGTCCGCGACCCCCGCGCTCACGAGGCGCTCCGCCGCGGCGGCGTCCGCGGCGCGCATCCCGTGGGCCCGCGCGATCACGGGGCGCAGCTCGTCGAGGTCGAGCACGCCCGCCCCGGGCACGGCGCGGGGGACGCACAGGTCCACGCACACCGGAGGCGACCCGCCGGCGAGCCGCGCGCGCAGCACCGCCGCGGCGGCAGGGTCCGGCGTGGCGCACGCCACCACCAGATCGGCCCCGTCCATCGCGTCGAGCGCCGCGGGTCCGCGGGGCGCGAACGCCCCCACCGCCCCCGCGAGGCGGGCCGCGGCGGCGTGCGGCCCCAGCACGGCGGTGCGCCCGCCGGTGGCTGCCGCCAGCCGGCGCGCGACGCCCCGGGCGACGGGATCCACGCCCACGACCACGGCCGACGCGACGCCGTCCCCGGCGGCGGAGACGCCGAGCTCCACCGCGACCGATGCCAGGGAGACCCGTCCGCGGCCCAGCCCGGTGCGTGCCCGCGCCCGCCCGCCGGTCGCCAGGGCGTGCTGGAACAGCCGGTCGAGCACCGGGCCGGTCGCGCCGTGGTGCTTGGCCTGGCGCCACGCGTGCCCCACCTGCCCCTGCACCTCGTGCTCGCCGACGACCAGCGCGTCGAGGCCCGCGGTGACGCGCATGAGGTGCCGCACGGCGTCCCGCCCCCGGCGCACGGCCAGCACCCCGGGCGGCACGCCCCCGAGGTCCGCCAGGGCGGCGACCAGGCGCGGGGCCGGGTCGTCGTGCGCGGCGGCCCACACCTCGTGCCGGTCGCAGGTGGCGAGCACCACGCACTCGGTGCCCGGGCCCAGGGCGGCCGCCACCTCGCGGGGCCGCGCCCGCGCCGCCAGGGCGCCGCGCACCGCGAGCTCGGCGGTGTGATGGACGAGCCCCGCCACGGCGATGCGCGGCGCGGCGTCCCCGGCCAGGTCGGCGGTCACGCCCGGTAGTCCATCAGACACGCCCCACGGGGCGCCGCCGCCGTGCGAGCCTACGGGTATGACGACACGCATCGACGATCCCCGCGTGCAGGTCGCGGTGGAGCCCCCCAACGTGCCCGGTGCACCCGGCCACGAGGAGCTGCAGGCCATCGGCAGCGGCGAGGGCCGCCCCCCGATGCCGGAGCTGGCGGCCGCTCCGTGGCTCACCCAGGAGGAGCACACCCGCGGCTGCCGCCTGGCGACGGTGGGCCTGCGGGTCTACGCGGCGCACCCCGAGCTGGAACTCGTGAACCTGCCCACCATGTTCCTGGAGCCCGGCATCAAGCTCATCAAGGAGCTCGCCGGCTACGTGCTGGCGGGCGGCACCCTCGAGGAGGGCGACGTCATGCAGATGCGCGACTCGCTGCCCTGCCTGGTGGGGTTCCACGAGGTGCCGGTGCAGGACGGCGACCCCGTGGTGCGGGTCGCGCTCCTCGCCTGAGGCCGTGCCCAGCTCCGCATTACCTGCTTTTGAAATCAGGTTTTACTGGTACGGTGTTGCCGGGAGGGGGCCGCACCGTCCTGGTCCCGGATCGTCGGTCCCCTCCCGGCCTCAGCCGGTGACGCGCAGCGTGCCGCTCACCGCCGACGCCGCATCCGGTCGCAGCATCACCCGGTAGGCCCCCGACCCGAGCCGCGAGGACAGGGATGCGGGCAGCTTCACGGCGGTCTCGCCGCGCCGCAGCCGCACGCGCAGCCCTCCCACCGGCGTGCCGTCGTACGCGCGGACGGCCAGGCTGGCGCTGCCCGCCCGGCCGGAGCGCACGCGGATGACCGGCCGTGAGCCCACGCGGGCGCGCGCCGGGGCGACGCGCACGTTGCCCTTGGCGGCGGGCCGCACCGCGGTGAGGGACCGGGAGGCGGTGACGGTCTGGTTCCCCGCGCCGTCGACCGCGCGGACCGCGACGGCGTGCCGGCCGGCGGACAGGGTCACGGGGGCCGAGACCGCCTCACCGGAGACGCTGGCGGCCACGCGGCGGTCCACCAGGACCTCGTAGCGCGCCAGGCCGGAGCCACCGTCGCTCGCCGCCGTCCAGCGCACCGGGACGCGTCCCGCCGTGACGGTGACGCCCGCCGACGGCTGCAGGAGCGAGAACCGGGTGGGGGCCGTCGTGTCGATCCGGAAGGTGCGCGTCTCGCTGCGGGTCGCGTTGCCGTCCGCGTCGACCGCCTCCACCGACCAGCTGTGCGTGCCGGCCGCCAGGGCCTGCGACGGACGGGTCTGGAGCCCGGTCACCCGGTCGGCGGCGAGCCGGCCGTCGATCGTGAGGCGGTAGTACGCGAGGCCGCTGCCGGCGTCCGCGGATGCCTCCCAGCGGAGCACCGGGCGGCGGTCGGCGACGGCCGCGCCGTCGGCGGGCGCGCCCAGGCTGAACGCCGCGGGACCCTCCGTGTCCGCGCCGCGGGGCATCCCCGCCTGCGCGAGGGCGCCGTCCAGGTCCAGGCGCCGGCCGCCGGCCACCATGCCGTTCAGCGACGGCATCGCCACGGAGCCGTCCAGGATCACCTGGCGGGTCTGCGACGGGGTGAGCGAGGGCGACTGGCCCAGCACCGCCGCGGCCACGCCGGCGACGTGCGGGGTGGCCATCGAGGTGCCGGACATCGTGTCGTAGCCGCCGGGGACCGCGCTCACCACCCACTCGCCCGGCGCGGCGAGGTCCACCTGCGTCGCGCTGCGGTTCGAGAACGAGGCCAGGGCGCCCGTGTGGGTCATCGCCCCGACGGTGAGCATCGTGGAGCTGGGGCACTTGGCCGGCCACGTGTCGGCGGCGTCGAGGCTCTGGCCGGTGTTGCCGGCCGCCACGACCACCAGCACCCCCTGGGAGCCCGCCCATGCGATCGCGTCGCACAGCGCCGGGTCGTAGGTGGCGCCCCCGAACGAGGCGTTGATGACCCTGGCGCCCTTGGCGACGGCGTACTCGATCGCGCGGATGGCGTTGACGTTCCATCCGCTGCCATCGGCTCCGATGAACTTGAGCGGCATGATCCGCGCGTTGTCGGCGACGCCGGCGACGCCGATCCCGTTGCCGCGGCGCGCGGCGATCACGCCGGCCACGTGGGTCCCGTGCTTGTCGCCCGCGGCGTCGTCGTACACCGAGGCGTTGTTGCCGGCGAAGTCCCACCCGTTGACGTCGTCGACCTTGCCGTCGTGGTCGTCGTCGACGCCGTTGCCGGCGATCTCGCCCGGGTTCGTCCAGATGCGCTCGGCGAGGTCCGGGTGCGTGACCTGCACGCCGGTGTCGACCACCGCCACGGTCACCGGGGCCGGGTTCGCGACGCGTGCCCATCCCTCGACCGCCGAGATGTCGGTGCCGGGCACGTCGCCGCCCCAGTAGCCGATGTTGCGCAGCCCCCACTGGTAGCCGTTGTCGACCGGTGCGAACAGGGGGTCGTTCGGGAGCCCGAGGGCCCGTACGCGCGCGGGGAGCTGCACGCGCACGGCCGCCTCGGCGCCGGCGAGGTCGGCACGGACCTCGTCGGCGGTCTGGGGCTGGGGGAGGGCGTACACCCGCCATCCCCCGGGGAGGGTGGTGACGCCCTCGGCGTCGATCGCGTCGGCGATCCGTGCCCGGGCCTCCGGTCCCGCATCCCCCGCGACCTTCACCAGCACGGTGTCCGACACCGGGGGCGCGGCCGGTGCGGGGACGGCGAAGATCGCCAGGGACGCGAGCCCGGCGAGTGCGGCGAGGCGCGGGTCTCGGCACGATGTCGCGAATCGACGCACAACCCTGGTGTCGTCCGGCGGCGCCCGGGGCCGTGTAGGCAAAATCTCTATTTCGTGAAACCCGGGCCCCGGAATGGGGTAGTGCGGACACCCGTGGGAGGGACGCACATGCCCCATCCGGGGGATGCCGCCCGACCCCCCCACCGGCCCCCGTCGGAGGGGCTCTGCGCGAGATCCCCCACGGGATGCGGGATTTCATCCGAACCTGGTGCTAGGTTGCGGAACCAGTGCGTCGCCTAAGACACCACACCAGGGGGTCGTAATGAACAAGACGGAGTTCGTGGGTCGCGTTGCCAAGCGCGCGGACATCCCGAACGCGCAGGCCCAGGCACTCGTGAACGCGGTCCTCGACGAGATCTCCGACGCCCTCAAGGGCCAAGAGGACGTCGCGTTCGCCGGCTTCGGCAAGTTCTCCATCAGCCACCGCGCCGAGCGCGTCGGTGTGAACCCGCAGGACCCGAGCAAGAAGGTGACCATCCCGGCGCGTGTGGTGCCGCGGTTCACCCCGGGTGCCGTGCTCAAGGAGTCGGTGGCTGCGGGCGCCAAGAAGCCCGCCAAGAAGAAGAAGTAGTTCCCACGGCGCCGCACCGGGCGGCGCCGCGGACGGGCGGGACGCATGAGGCGTCCGGCCGGTCCCGACTCCCGGAGGTGAGCCGGCGGGCCCCCGCCCGCCGGCTCCCCCCGGAGCCATCGGACTCGTGTCGACCTCCACGCACATCGGCCAGTGGGATCCCTCCCGGGCGTTCACGTGGCGGGACGGCGAGCGCACGATCCGCTTCGGCCGCGGCGTCGCCGCGACCGCCGTCGACGCGGTGGACGGTGACTTCACGCTGATCACCACCGGCCGCGGGTTCGACGAGGCGCCGGGCCTCGCCCGCGCGGCCGACCAGGTGCACCTGGTGCCGCCCGGCCAGGTGGACGAGCTCGCGCGCGAGCTGCGCGGCCGTGTGCGCGGGGGGACGTTGCTCGCGCTGGGCGGCGGCCGGGTGATCGACGTCGCGAAGGCCCTGGCGGCGGCGGACCCGCCCCGCCGCGTGGTGGCGATCCCCACGACGCTCTCCGGCGCGGAGATGACCGCCATCCACCGCATGATCCCCGGGCTCCCGCCCGGGCGGGCCCGCGTGCGCCCGGCCGTGGTGCTCGCCGACCCGCTGGTGATGGCCTCGTCGCCGTCCCAGGCGCTCGCCGCGACGGCGATGAACGCCCTGGGCCACGCCGCAGAGGCGCCGCTCACCCCGCGGGCGAACCCGGTGGCGTCGATGGCCGCGCACCGCGCCGCGGGCCTGCTGGCGGCGGGCCTCGGCGACGTGCCCGACCAGGACGCCCTCGCGCTGGGCGCGATCCTGGGCGGCTACGCCGTCGGCTCGGCCGGGTACGGCATGCACCACGTGATGGCGCAGACCCTCGCCCAACGCGCCGGGATCGGGCACGGCCCGGCGAACGCCGTCCTGCTCCCGCACACGCTCCGGGCGCTCGCGGGAGGCGCGGGCGACCGCTGGCCGCCGGGCCTGGACCTGGTCGCCGCCGCGGAGGACGGCGCCCGCCGCGCCGGGGCGGTGCGGCTGCGCGACCTGGGCGTGCCCGAGGACGCGCTGGGGGTGCTGGCGGCCGCGGCCGCCCGGCGGCCGGAGCTGGGCGACACCCCGGGGGCCGGTACGGAGGCCGGTGTGCGCGAGATCTACGCGGCCGCGTGGTGAGAAGGCCGCATCCGGCCTACCCGCGTCCGGGGGGCCCTGCTATCCTGCCCCTCCGCCGCACCCCGCGGCACCGCCACACACGCATGGTCCTCCGGAGCGCCCGTCTTCTCATCCGCTTTCATCACGCGCCGCCACGCCGCCCACCTGCGGGGTGTGGCCTGAGCACGTCCGGGATGTTGGTTGCCTCCTAGGCGGGGACCCGATACGCGGCCGCCGGCCGGACCTTCGACGCGGATCAACGAAGCGATCCGCGTGGAGTCCGTCCGGCTCATCGACGCGTCCGGCGAGAACGTCGGCGTCGTGCCGATCGCCCGTGCCCAGGAGATCGCCCAGCGGGCGAACCTGGACCTGGTCGAGGTGGCCCCCGACGCGCGCCCGCCCGTCGTCCGGATCATGGACTACGGCAAGTGGCGGTACGAGCAGGAGCAGAAGGCCAAGCAGGCCCGCAAGCACCAGAGCCAGATCGTCATCAAGGAGATCAAGTTCCGGCCGAAGATCGACCCGCACGACTACGCCACCAAGAAGGGGCACGTCGAGCGGTTCCTCAAGCACCGGGACAAGGTCAAGGTCACGATCATGTTCCGGGGCCGCGAGCTCTTGCATCCTGAGCGCGGAGAGGCCATCCTTCTCCGGCTCGCGGATGAGCTCAAAGAGCTCGCCATCATCGAGAGCCGACCGAACCTCGATGGCCGCAACATGATCATGATGCTCGCGCCGGTGAAGGAAATCGCCGCCGCCGCGAAGGAATCAGGGGCCGCCTCCCCAGCGCCCGCACGCCAAACGTCTGACGAGTCCTGACATGCCCAAGATGAAGACCAGCCGGGCCGCCTCCAAGCGGTTCCGTGTCACGCGCAAGGGGAAGGTGATGTTCGCCCCCTCCGGCCTGCGCCACAACATGGAGAACATGTCGGGCAAGAAGAAGCGTCAGCAGGACGGCGAGCGCGTCCTCGCTCCGGAGCACGCCCGCACCGCCCTCCGTCTCCTGGGGAAGCGCTGACATGGCTCGCGTGAAGCGTTCCGTCGCGGCCCGCAAGAAGCGCCGCAAGGTCCTCGGCATCGCGAAGGGGTACTGGGGCACCAAGCACACCAGCTACCGCCGCGCGAAGGAGCAGGTCCAGCGGTCCCTGCGGTACCAGTACCGCGACCGCCGCGTGCGGAAGCGCGAGTTCCGCCGCCTGTGGATCGCCCGCATCAACGCGGCCGCCCGTGAGCAGGGCCTCACCTACGGTCAGTTCATCCACGGCCTCGGCGGCCTCGGCATCGAGCTGAACCGCAAGGTCCTCGCCGACCTCGCCGTCCATGAGCCAGAGGCGTTCGCCGGCCTCTGCGCGCGGGTCCGCGAGGCCCGCGCCGTCGCCGCCTAGGAGCCGCGGGGCCGGCCACGGGCCGGCGCTGCGTCCCGTCACCTCCGGCCGCAACCCGTGGTTGCGGCTGGTGCGCGCCCTCGAGGCCAAGAAGGTGCGCCGCGAGCGGCGCCTCATGGTCGTGGAGGGCGAGGACCTCCTGGAGGCCGCCCTGGACCGCGGGGTCCGGCCCGCGGCCGTGCTCGTGGACGCCGCGCGAGCGTCGGAGATCGCCGGGCTGCTGGACCGCCTGGGCGACCTGGACGAGCGGTACGCCGTGCCGGCGGACCTCATGGCGCGCAGCGCGACGCTCGCGACCGCGCCCAGGGTGATCGCCGTGCTGCCGCAACCGGGGCCGGCCGGCTTCCGGGACGTGGCGTGGCCGCCGGTGGCCGGCCTGTGGCTGGGCGGCGTGTCGGACCCGGGTAACGTCGGCACGCTCGTGCGGTCCGCGGCGGGGCTCGGCGCCGACTGGGTGGCCCTGGGCCCCGGCTCGGCCGACCCGTTCCACCCCCGCGCGGTGCGCGCCGCGATGGGCGCGACGTTCACGCTGCCCCTGCTGGAGGGGGTGCGCGCCGACGACCTCGCCACGAGGGAGGGCTTCGCGGTGGTCGTCGCGGACGCCGCCGACGGCGTGCCGCCATGGGACGCGGACCTGACCGGCCCCGTGGTGATCGCCCTGGGCGCGGAGCGCACCGGGCACGACGAGGCGCTGAACGCCGTGCTGGGGGCCGGCGGCCTCGAGGTGCGGCGCGTGCGGATCCCGCAGGCCCCCGGGACGGAGTCCCTGAACGTCGCGGCGGCGGGAGCCGTGCTGCTCGCCGAGGCGCTCCGCCAGCGCAGCACCTCGGAACCCGGGCACGGGCGTCCTGTAGCCTGACGCGTCGGTGACGACGCCGGAGGACATCACCGCGCTGCGCGACCGCGCGCTGGCCGACGTGGCCGGCGCACCGACGCTCGCCGCCCTCGAGGAGGCGCGCGTCGCCCACACCGGCCGCAGGAGCGGCCTCGCGGAGATCCTGTCCGGCATCGGCGGCCTGCCGCCGGAGCGGCGCGGCCCCATGGGCAAGTCCGCGAACGAGGCGCGGAAGGCCGTGGAGGCCGCCCTCGCCGCCCGCCGGGAGGACCTGGAGGGCGAGGAGCTGGGCCGCAAGCTCCTGGAGGACCGCACCGACATCACCCTGCCCGGGGACGGCCGGCCCGCGGGGGCGCTGCACCTGCTCACCCAGGTGCGGCTGGAGGTGGAGGAGATCTTCCTGGCCCTGGGCTACCGCATCGCCGACGGCCCGGAGATCGAGGACGAGTACCACAACTTCACCGCCCTGAACGTGCCCGACGGCCACCCGGCCCGGTCGTCCAGCGACACCTTCTACATCGCGGGCCAACCGCACGCCGCGCTGCGCCCGCAGACCTCCCCGGTGCAGGTCCGGGTGATGGAGACCCAGGCGCCGCCCGTGTACGTCATCGTCCCGGGCGCCGTGTACCGCCGCGACGACGTGGACGCGACCCACAGCCCCATGTTCCACCAGCTGGAGGGCCTCGCCGTGGACGAGGGCCTGTCGCTCGCGCACCTCAAGGGCACGCTCGTGCACGTGGCGAAGGAGCTCCTGGGCGACGGCATCGAGTACGTGCTGCGCCCCCACTTCTTCCCGTTCACCGAGCCGTCGGTGGAGCTGTACGTGCGGTGGCGGGACCGGCACGGGCGCGACCAGTGGCTGGAGCTGCTGGGCGCCGGCATGGTCGACCCCGCCGTGTTCGGCTTCGTCGGCTACGACCCCGAGCGGTGGACCGGCTTCGCGTTCGGCATGGGCCTGGACCGCATCGCGATGGTGCGGCACGGCCTGCCCGACCTGCGCCTGCTGTTCGAGAGCGACCTGCGGTTCCTGGAGCAGTTCTCGTGAAGCTGCCCCTGTCGTGGCTGCGCGACCACGTCGACGCCGGCCTGCCCGCCGGCGAGCTGGCGGAGCGGCTCGCCGACACCGGCACCGCCGTGGAGGGCCTGCACGAACGGGTTCCGGAGGCGGACGGCAACCTCGGCAACTTCCGGGTGGGAAGGGTGCTGGAGGCCGTCCGGCACCCCAACGCCGACCGGCTGCGGGTGTGCACCGTCGACGTGGGCGAGGACGCCCCCCGGCAGATCGTCTGCGGCGCGCCGAACGCCCGGGCCGGCCTCACCGTCGCGGTGGCCCTGCCGGGCGCCGTGCTGCCCGGGCGCCCGCCGCTCGGCACCGCGAAGCTGCGCGGCGTCCTGAGCTCCGGGATGCTGTGCAGCGACACCGAGCTGGGCCTGGGATCGGACGGCGGCGGGATCATGGAGCTGCCCGAGGCGGCCCCGGGCACGCCGCTCGCCGACGTGCTGCCCATCGCCGAGACGGTCCTGGATCTCGAGATCACGAGCAACCGGCCGGACTGCCTGTCGGTGTTCGGGATGGCCCGCGAGGTGCACGCCGTGACCGGCGCCGACCTCACGCCGCTGGACCTCACCGAGGCGCCCGAGGAGGGACCGGGCACCGTGGGGGACCACGTGTGGCTGCGCGTCGACGCGCCGGACCTGTGCCCCAGGTACATGGCCCGGGTGCTCACCGACGTGACGGTGGGGCCGTCCCCGGCGTGGCTCGCCGCCCGGGTGGAGGCCGCCGGCATGCGGTCCATCAGCAACGTGGTGGACATCACGAACTACGTGATGCTGCTCACCGGCCAGCCGCTGCACGCCTTCGACCTGGACCGCATGGCCGGGCCGGGCGTCGTCGTGCGCCGCGCCGCGGACGGCGAGCCGGTCACCACGCTCGACGGCCAGCGGCGGGTCCTCACCACGGACATGCTGGTCATCGCCGACGCGGAGCGGCCCGCGGTGATCGCCGGGATCATGGGCGCCGAGGACGTGGAGGTGCACGACGGCACCGCGCGGGTGCTCATGGAGGCGGCCTGCTTCGACGGCCCCAACATCCTCACCACCTCGCTCGCCCTCGGGCTCAGGTCGGAGTCCAGCTCGCGGTTCGAGAAGGTGCTCCCGCAGGAGCTGCCCGCGGTCGCGATGACCATCGCCTGCCGGCTCATGACCGAGCTCGCCGGCGCGAAGCTCGTGCCCGGTGTCCTCGACGCGGCGACGCCGTCGCCGGAGCCCGTGACCGTGCGCATGCGCCACGCGCGCGCGGCGGCCCTGCTGGGCATGGAGATCCCCGCCGCCGAGGCGGCCGCCACGCTCCGGCGCCTGGGTTTCGCGGTGACCGAGCACCCCGGCGCCGCGGACGCCGTGGTGCCGTACTGGCGCCGCAAGGACGTGAGCCGCGAGGCCGACCTCATCGAGGAGGCCGGACGCATCCACGGCTACCGGCACGTGCCGGAGCTGCTGCCGCGGCTGGTGGGCGACGGGCGCCGCACGCCCGCCCAGCGGCTCGCGGTGCGCCTGAGCCGGCTGGCGGCCGACCTGGGCCTCAGCGAGGCCGTGACCTACCGGTTCGTCCCGCCGGACGACGCGGACCGCCTGCAGATGGCCGCCGACGACCCGCGCCGCGACGTGGTGCGCCTGGCCCACCCCATCTCCGAGGAGATGGCCGTGATGCGGCGGTCCATGCTGCCCGGCCTGCTGCGGGCCGCCTCCCGCAACCAGCGGCACCAGCGTCCCAGCGGCGCCCTGTTCGAGGTGGGGCGCACCTACGCCCCGCGCGCGGACGGGCTCGCCGACGAGCGGGAGTTCCTCGCGGCCCTGATGTTCGGGACCCCCGGGAAGGACCACTGGCGCACGCCGGCGCCGCCGGTGGACATCCACGCCGCCACGGGCCTCGCGGTGACGCTGTGCGCCGCGGCCGGCGTGCGGCCCGCCCAGGAGCCCAACGCCGCCCCCTACTTCCACCCGGTGCGCCAGACCCGCCTCGCGTGCGGCGACCGGGTCGTGGGCTGGGTGGGGGAGATCCACCCGCGGGTGCTCAGGAACTTCGACGTCACCGGTCCGGCCGCCGCGGTGGTGCTGGACCTCGCCGCCCTGCTGGCGGCCGCCCCCACCGAGCCGCGGCGGTTCGAGGATCTGCTCACCGTGCCGGCCTCGCCCCGCGACCTGGCCGTGGTGGTGTCCGGCGAGGTCACCGCCGCGGACCTGGTGCGCACCGCCCGGGAGGCCGGCGGCGCCCTGGTGCGCGACGTGCGCGTGTTCGACCGGTACGCCGGCGCGCAGGTCGGCGACGGGCGCGTGAGCCTCGCGCGGCGGCTCACGGTGGCCGACCCGGGCCGCACCCTCACCGCCGAGGAGATCGCCGGCGCGGTCGACGCCGTCCGCGCCGCGCTGGGCGAGCGCCACGGCGCGGAGTTGCGCGGATGAGCGCCGTCGTCCACGTCCTGGGGGCCGCCGGGTACGCCGGCTCGCAGCTGGCCGCGCTCGTCGACGCGCACCCGTGGTTCGAGCTGGGCACCGTGACCGCCCGGGCCGACGCGGGCCGGCGGATCACCGACATCCACCCCCAGTACCGGGTCGCCAAGGTGCTCACCCCGCCGGACGCCGCGGCCGTGGCGCCCGGTGATCTCGCGGCCGTCTGCTACCCGCACGCCGAGGCCGCGAAGCTCGTGTCGGAGCTCGTGGACCGCGGCGCGAGGGTGGTGGACGTCTCCGCGGACCACCGCCTGCGCGACGCCGCCCTGTACCCGGAGTGGTACGGCTTCGAGCACCCCCGCCCCGACCTGCTGGCCGAGGCCGTGTACGGCCTGCCGGAGCGGTACCGGGACGCGATCCGCACCGCACGGGTCGTCGCGAACCCGGGCTGTTACCCCGAGGCGAGCATCCTGGCCCTGCTGCCGCTCGCCGGGGCGCTCGCCGACGTGGTCGTCGACGCCAAGAGCGGCGTGAGCGGCGCCGGCCGCACGGCCACCGAGGCCGTCCACTTCTGCACCGTCACCGAGAGCGTGTCGGCGTACAAGGTGCTGAGCCACCGGCACACGCCCGAGATCGCCCAGGAGCTCGGGACCGACGTGATCTTCACGCCGCACCTGGTGCCGGTGGACCGCGGCCTGCTGGCCACCTGCTACGCCCGGCTCACCGGTGACGCCCCGTCCACGCAGGACGAGCTGCTGGACCGGTACCGGTCCTTCTACGCCGGGCACCCGTTCGTGGAGGTCGTGGAGACCCCGCCGGGCATGCGGGCCGTGCAGCGCACGAACTTCGCCCAGGTGTGCCCGGTGCTCGACGCGGCGCGCGGCCGCGTGATCGCGTTCGGGGTGATCGACAACCTCGGCAAGGGCGCCGCCGGCCAGGCCCTGCAGAACCTCAACCTCATGGCCGGACGCCCGGAGACGGAGGGTCTGTGAGCACGTTCCCGCCCATCGAGCGGTCCGACTGGCTCGGCGCCCCGGACGGCCTGGCGCCGGTCCCGGGCGGGTCGGTGACCACGCCGGAGGGGTTCACCGCCGGCGCGACCTCCTGCGGCCTCAAGCCGTCGGGGGCGCTCGACCTCGGCGTGCTGCGCAGCGTCCGGCCCGTGGCCTCCTGGATGGTGGACACCATCAACGCCCTGCCGTCGGCGCCGGTGCGGCTCAACCGCACCCGGGACCGGGCGCGGCTGCAGGCCGTGGTCGTGAACGCGGGCACCGCGAACGCCGCCACCGGCTCCCCCGGCCTCGACGACGCCCGGCGGATGTCGGAGCGGGCCGCCCGCGGCCTGGAGCTCGACCCCGCGAACGTGGCGGTGTGCAGCACCGGCACCATCGGCGAGCGGGTCGACCTGGGCAGGGTCCTGCCGGCCATCGACACGGCGTGCGCCGCACAGGACGCCGGGAACGGCATGGAGTTCAACCGGGCGATCTGCACCACCGACCGGGCCCCCAAGGGCGGGGCCTTCCGCCTGGAGCTCCCCGGGGGCGCCGTGCACCTCGGCATGGCCGCCAAGGGCGCCGGGATGATCCGGCCCACCATGGCGACGATGCTCGCGTACCTCACCACCGACGCGGCGCTGCTCCCCGCCGACGTGCAGGAGGTCACCCGCCGGGCCGCCGACCGGAGCTTCAACCGCATCAGCGTGGACGGGCAGATGAGCCCGTCGGACACGCTCCTGGTGATGGCGAACGGCGTGGGCGAACCCCTGCGCGGAGACGACCTCCAGCGCTTCTCGGACGCCGTCACGGCGGTGTGCCGCTGGGCCGCGATCCAGATGGTGAAGGACGGGGAGGGCGCCGAGCACGCCGTGCGGATCGCCGTGACCGGGGCGCGCGACGCGGCCGAGGCCGAGCGGGTGGCCCGCGCGATCGGGGAGTCGCCGCTGGTCAAGTGCGCGATCTTCGGGCGGGACCCGAACTGGGGCCGCATCTCCCAGGCCGTGGGGCAGGCGTTGTCGCGCACGCCGGGCGTGCCCGCCGACCTCGCCGTGACCCTTGACGGACTGGCGCTGTCGGACCCCGGCGCGCCCGGGGTGATGGCCCGGCCGGAGTACGACGTGGAGGTGTCGCTGGGCCGCGGCAGCGCCTCACACGCCCTGTGGGCGTCCGACCTCACGCACGCCTACGTGACGCTGAACGCCGAATACCGGACCTGACCGCCCGGGTGCACCACCGGCACCGGGCTGCCGATAGGGAGGGGACGACCCTCACCGACCACCGGCGGTCCCCGTGTCATTCATCCACAAGCTCGCCGCGTTCCTGGGCCGCGCCATCGCCCGCGGTCCCGCCCCCGAGTCACCCGACGACGAGCCGCTGGGCGACGTCGCCGTCCTCGACCGGGCGGACGTCGCGGCCCTGCGCGCACCGCACACCGAACCAATCTGAAACACCCGTGAGGAGGGATGCGTGGTCCTCCTCACAAAAGGTGTAGTCCATCGTCGGGCGACGCTGCTAGCGTGGCGCCGTGAGTGTGCGAGGACGCATCCCCCGAAGCCGTCTGAGACCGCTCCCGCTGGCCGCCGCGGCACTGCTGACGGCTGCCGCCGGGGCCGTCGCCGTCCTCCCGCAGCAGACGGGCCTGCTGAACCTCAGCAGCCCCGGCGCGGGCGTCTCGCGCATCTCCGGGGCCGCCCCGGGTGACCGCGTCGGCGAGGCCGCGGCGGCGGTCGGGGACATCGACGGCGACGGGGCCCGCGACCTGCTCGTCGGCGCCTGGCAGGCACGGCCCTTCGGCCGCACCCTCGCCGGTTCCGCGTACCTCGCGTTCGGCCCGTTCCGGCCCGGCGGGATCGACCTGTCGGGCACCGGGAACGTCGTGCGCATCGACGGGGCCGCTCCCGGCGACAACACCGCGGTGTCCGTGGCGTCCGCCGGCGACGTGAACGGCGACGGCAAGACCGACATCGTGCTCGGCGCGTACCAGGCCGACGGCGGTGGCCGCGTGAACGCCGGCTCGGCGTACATCGTGTTCGGCGGCAGCGCCCGCACGCCGCTCGACCTGGCGTCGCTCGGCGACCGCGGCATCCGCATCGACGGCGCCGCCGCGAACGACCTCCTCGGCTCGGCCGTGGCCGGCGTGGGCGACGTGAACGGCGACGGCTTCGCCGACGTCGTCGTCGGCGCGCCCCTCGCCGACAACAACGGCCGGACCGGCTCCGGGTCCGCCTACGTCGTGCTGGGGTCGGCCTCCCCGGCGAGCATCGACCTCGCGGCCCCGCCCGCGGGCCGCGTCTGGCGCATCGACGGGGCCGCCGCCGACGACAACCTCGGAAGCCGCCTCGCGGCCGGCGGCGACGTGAACGGCGACACCCGGCCCGACATCCTCCTGGGGGCGCCCCTGTTCGACCCCGGCGGCCCGGCCGGCGGCCGCCTGGACGCCGGCGCCGCGTCCGTGGTGTTCGGCGGCGGCGCCACGACGACCCTCGACCTGGGCGGCCCCGAGGCGGGCACCCGGGCCGCGCGCATCGACGGCGCCGCCGCCGGCGACTGGCTCGGCATCGCCCTGGGCGCGGTGGGTGACAGCGACGGCGACGGGCGCAGCGAGATGCTCATCGGCGCGTCCCGGGCCGACGCCCCGGGACGGGTGGACAGCGGCGCGGTGTTCTTCGTGCGGGGCTCCGCCGACACGCGCACCGTCGACCTCTCGGACCTGGGGACGCGGTCGGTGCGGGTGGACGGGGCGCTGGGCGGCGACCAGCTGGGCGTGTCGGTGGCGTCGGTGGGGGACCTCACCGGCGACGGGCGCGGCGACATCCTCATGGGCGCGAACGGCGTGGACGCGCCCGGCGTGTCGAACGTGGGGGCCGCGTACCTGGTCACGGCGCTGCCCACCGCCGGACGGCTCAACCTCGCGCAGCCCGATGGCGCCGCCATCACCATCCGCGGCAGCGCCGCGAACGACCAGACCGGCGCCTGGGTCGCGGCCACCGGGGATCTCACCGGCGACGGCCGCCCCGACGCCCTGGTGGGGACCAAGAACGCCGACCCCCAGGGTCGCACGGACGCCGGCGCCGAGGACGTCGTGCTGGGCTACGGCACCACCCAGGTGAACTACACCGCCAGCACCGTGTCGGCACGGGTCGGCGCGGCGCTCACCCCGCTGGGACCGGGCACCGTGCGCCGCACCGGGGCGGCGGCGTTCAGCGTGAGCCCGTCCCTGCCCGCCGGTCTCGCCCTCGACCCCTCCAACGGGGTCATCTCCGGCACGCCGCTGATCGCCACCCAGCGCCGCACGTACACCGTCACGATGGTGGACCTCGCGGGCACCGACAGCGACGAGGTGACGCTGGAGGTGGTGGGATCCGGCGGCGGAACCGGGAACGCGAACCTGCGGCGTGTCACGGCGACCGCCTTCCGCACCGCCTGCGTGCGCGCGGCGCGGCTCGGCGCGCCCTGCCGGATCCGCGTGAGCTTCCGGGCCCCGAGCCGTGTGACCGTCCGGGTCGAGGTGTCGCGTCGCGGCGCCCGGAAGGTGCTGGCCGCGAAGGTCTACCGCGCCCGCCGTGGCGCCAACGCGTTCGTGCTGCCCGCCCGCGTGGGTCGTGCGGCCCTGGGCGCCGGGCGCTACGACGTGCGGCTGCGCGGCGTGGGGGTGACGCTGGTGGTGAAGCCGCCCCTGCGCCGGGTGTCGGTGGCCCTGCGGCGGAGGTAGCCGGGCCGCCCCGGCGTGGAGGGTTCGCGCCGCGTCCACTAGGCTGCCCGCTCTGATGGGCACGAACACCGAGGGAACACCGAGCCTCGCGGACCGGCGGGAGGGCCTGGAGGCCCGCGTCGCGGTCCTGCTGGAGGCGCTGCCGTACATCCGGGACTTCGCCGGCCACACGATCGTCGTGAAGTACGGGGGCGCCGCGATGGTCACCCCGGAGCTGAAGGCCTCCTTCGCCCGCGACATCGCGCTGCTGAAGCTCGTGGGTATGAACCCCGTGGTCGTCCACGGCGGCGGCCCCGACATCTCCCGCTACTCCGACCTGCTGGGCCTCGAGGTGCGGTTCGTGGAGGGGCTGCGCGTCACCGACGCCGCCACCATGGAGCTCGCCAAGATGGTGCTGGTGGGCAAGATCAACAAGGAGATCGTCGCCCAGCTGCACGTCGCCGGGGTGCCGGCCGTGGGACTCGCCGGGGACGACGGCAACCTCATCCGGGCGTCCAAGCAGACCCCGAACGGCAACGACATCGGCTTCGTGGGGCGCGTCGAGGCGATCAACCCCGCGGTGCTGCAGCACCTGTCGGACTTCGTGCCGGTGGTCGCGTCCGTGGGCGTCGACGCCCTGGGACAGAGCTACAACCTGAACGCCGACACCGTGGCCGGCAGCCTCGCCGGCGCCCTGCGGGCCCGGAAGGTGCTGTTCCTCACCGACGTGGAGGGGCTGTACCGGGACCCGGACGACCCCGCCACGCTCATCAGCGAGTGCACCCTGCTGGAGCTGGAGGACATGATCGCCCACGGCGTGATCACGGGCGGGATGCTGCCCAAGCTCGCCGGGGTGCGCGACGCGCTGGCCCACGGGGTCGAGGCGGCGCAGATCGTGGACGGGCGGGTGCCGCACTCGGTGCTCATGGAGCTGTTCACCGAGGCCGGCATCGGCACGAAGATCACCGCATGATCGACGAACGGCTCATCGAGCGCGAGCAGAAGGCGCTCATGCCGAACTACCGGCGGCAGCCCGTGCAGTTCGTGCGCGGCGAGGGCGCCGGCCTGTTCGACCCGGACGGCCGCCGGTACATCGACTGCGTCGCCGGCATCTCCATGATCAACGTGGGGCACTCCCACCCCGCGGTGGTCGCCGCGATCCAGGAGCAGGCCGCCCGCCTCATCAACGTCTCGAACCTGTTCTACACCGAGCAGATGATCGCGCTGGCGGAGTGGATCCGAGACAACTCCATGGGTGGCCGGGTGTTCTTCTGCAACTCCGGCACCGAGGCCGTCGAGGCCGCGCTGAAGCTGTGCCGCAAGCACGGGCAGGGCCGGCCGGAGGTCGTCGCGCTCGTCGACAGCTTCCACGGCCGCACCTACGGCGCCCTCACGCTCACCGGGCAGCCCGGCAAGCAGGACGCGTTCCGGCCGCTGCTGCCCGGCGTGGTGCACGTGGACCGCCAGGACATGGAGGGGCTGCACGCCGCCGTGGGGCCGCGGACCGCGGCCGTGTTCATGGAGATCGTCCAGGGCGAGAGCGGCGTGCACCCCACGCCGCCCGAGATGCTGCGGCTCGCCCGGGAGCTGTGCGACCGGCACGGGGCGCTGCTGGTGTTCGACGAGATCCAGACGGGCCTGGCCCGCACCGGTCCCACCTTCGCGTACCGGGACCTCGGCATCGCACCCGACGTCATGACCATGGCCAAGAGCCTGGGCGGCGGCGTGCCGATCGGGGCGATCACGGCGCGGCCCGGCATCGACGCGACGTTCCAGCCGGGAGACCACGGGTCGACGTTCGCCGGCGGGCCGCTGGCGTGCGCCGCCGGCCTCGCGGCCACCGCCGTGCTCGCCGACCCCGCGCTGCAGGCGCACGTGCGGGAGGAGGGCGCCCGGTTCCTGGACGGCCTCCGGGGCCTCGTCGCCGACGGTCTGGCCACCGAGGCGCGCGGGAGGGGCCTCATGTGCGGGCTGGACCTGCCCCAGGCCCGCGCCGCCGACCTGGTGTCGGCGATGCTCGCACGCGGGATCCTGGTGAACGCCACCGGGCCGCGGACGATCCGCTTCCTGCCGCCGCTGGTGATCGGCCGGGAGGACCTGGACGCCGTCCTCGCCGCCCTCCGGGAGACGATTCCCGCACTTACGGCGTAAAGCCACGGCCAAGGAACCCACCCCCGGGGTGTTTGTCCCTCCGCCGCGCGTGGGATGCTGATCGGGCAAACGGACTGCGGGAGGACCCATGGCGGATGGGACGACGACGGCGGCGCCCACCACGGCCGTCGCCGCGCGCATCGAGGATGCGTACCGGATCTACGGGGAGGGCGACGCGGAGGTGCGCGCGCTCAACGGGGTGAGCCACAGCTTCCCGGCGGGGCAGTTCACGGCGATCATGGGGCCGTCCGGTTCCGGGAAGTCGACGCTCATGCAGTGCATGGCGGGGCTCGACCGGCTCACCTCCGGCAGCACCTGGATCGGCGACATCGAGCTCACCGGGCTCTCCGAGAAGGAGATCACCAAGGTGCGGCGCGACCGCGTGGGCTTCATCTTCCAGGCGTTCAACCTGGTGCCCACCCTCACCGCGCTCGAGAACATCCGCCTGCCCCTCGACATCGCCGGACGCGACCCCGACACGTCGTGGATGGACCAGGTCGTCTCGGCCCTGAACCTCGGCGACCGCCTCAAGCACCGGCCCGCCGAGCTGTCCGGCGGCCAGCAGCAGCGCGTCGCCGCCGCACG
The DNA here is from genome assembly GCA_020848615.1 of Thermoleophilia bacterium. Taxonomy (GTDB): domain Bacteria; phylum Actinomycetota; class Thermoleophilia; order Miltoncostaeales; family Miltoncostaeaceae. The sequence continues at coordinate 3,731 of JADLHW010000082.1, read as the reverse complement.
GGCGCTGGTGTCCCGCCCCGACATCGTGTTCGCCGACGAGCCCACCGGCCAGCTGGACTCCCAGTCCTCCGCCGAGCTCCTGGACTTCATGCGGCGCGCGGCCGACGACTACGGGCAGACGATCGTGGTGGTCACTCATGACCCGGGTGCCGCGAGCCGCGCCGACACGGTGCTGTTCCTCGCCGACGGCCGGATCGTCGACGAGATGACCGAGCCGACGCCCGGGACGGTCCTGGACCGCATGAAGGTCCTCGGCGCGGGACCGCGCACATGACCTGGAGGCTCGCGCTCAGGAACCTCACGGGCAGCAAGCTCCGCGTTGCCCTGACCTCCATCGCGATCTTCCTGGGCGTCACGTTCGTGGTCGCCTCGTTCGTGCTCGGCGACACCATCAACCGGGCGTTCGACGACGTCCTGTCCACCGCGAACCAGAACGTGTCGGTGCGGGTGCAGGGCGTGAAGACGGTCTCCGACCTGGACCGCCAGCCGGTCCCGGCCTCGTTGCTGCCGGCGATCCGCGGGATCGACGGGGTCGCGAGCGCCGACGGGACCACCGCCGGCACCGCCCAGATCATCGGCAAGGACGGCAAGCCCGCCGGCGTGGAGGGCCCGCCCGCCCTCGGGTTCGGCTGGACCGGCAACGCCGAGCTGAACCCCCTGAAGGTCCTCGAGGGCCGCGCGCCCACCGGGGCCGGGGACGTCGTCATCGACAAGAACACGTTCGACGGCGAGGACTTCGCCATTGGCGACCGGATCCGGATCATCACGACCTCCGGCAGCGCCGAGTACACGCTGGTGGGCGTGGTGGGCTTCGGCGACACCAACAACCTCGCCGGCGCGACCATCGCCTCGTTCGCGCCGGCCACGGCCGCGCGCGTGTTCGACAGCGAGGACCGGTTCGTCACGATCGACGTGGCGGCCGCCCCGGGCGTCTCGGACGCCCAGCTGGTCGCCCGCGTCCAGGCGGTCCTGCCGAAGGGCTACGAGGCCATCACCGGCGCCGACGCCACCGAGCAGGACAGCAGGCAGTTCAAGCAGATCGTCGACATCCTGCGGAACGTGCTGCTGGCGTTCGCGGTGATCGTGCTGTTCGTCGGCAGCTTCATCATCTTCAACGCGTTCAAGATCACCGTGGCGCAGCGGACCCGGCAGGTGGGGCTGTTGCGGGCCGTCGGCGCCTCCGGGGGACAGGTGGTGCGCTCGGTGATGGTCGAGGCGTTCCTGACGGGCCTCGCCGCCTCCGTGGCCGGGGTGATCGCCGGCATCGCCGGCGGATGGGCGCTGCGGGAGCTGTTCAACGCGATCGGCGCCTCGATCCCGCAGACCGGCCTGGTCGTCGAATCGCGATCCCTCATCGTCGGGCTCGTCGTCGGGATGGTCGTGACGCTGGTCGCGGCGTTCGGGCCGGCGTGGCGGGCGAGCCGCGTGCCGCCGATCGCCGCGCTGCGCGAGCAGGAGGTCCACGGATCCCGCCGCGTCCGCGGGGTGATGTCCGTGCTCCTCACCGTGCTCGGCATCGCCCTGGTGCTGCTGGGCATGCTCGGCCCCTCCGGCGGGCTGGCCCAGCGGTTCAGCCTCATCGGCCTCGGCGCGATGCTGCTGTTCATCGGCGCGGCGATGCTCACGCAGTACGTCGCGCGCCCGCTGGCGCGGGTGCTCGGCGCGCCGATGACCCGGCTGGGCCTCGCCGGCCGCCTGGGCCAGGGCAACGCCATGCGCAACCCGTCCCGCACGGCGCAGACCGCCGCGGCCCTCACGATCGGCGTCGCGCTGGTGACCTGCGGCTCCGTGTTCGCCGCGTCGATCCACGAGACGTTCATCGGGACCCTCGACAGGCGGGTGCGCGCGGACCTGATCATCTTCGCGTCACAGGGGCAGCCCTTCAGCCCCGTGGCCGGCCAGGCGCTCGCCGCGAGCCCCGACCTGTCGGGCGTCACCGCCTGGCGGGACGGCCAGTTCAAGGACGGCGACGGCGACGTCCAGACCATCTCCGGCGTCGATCCGCGCCAGTTGCTGCGCGTCTACGACCCCGGCGTGGTGTCCGGCGCGATCGACGACCTCGACCGGCCGGGCACCGTGGCGGTGCACGAGGACTACGCCAAGGAGAAGGACCTGTCGGTGGGGTCGGCGCTGCCGGCCCTGTTCGCCAAGTCCGGGCAGCAGCGGCTGACGGTGGTCGCGATCCTGAAGGACAACTCGTTCGGGGACTTCTTCATCTCCCTCGACGAGTACGGGCGCGACTTCACCAGCCGCCAGGACGCCCTGCTGCTCGCCACCGGCGACACCGGGGTGAGCGCCGACGCCGCGAAGGCCGCGGCCGCCGCGCAGCTCACGCAGTTCCCGAACCTCGAGCTGTACACCAAGAGCGAGTACAAGGCGTTCGTGGGCGACCAGATCAACGGCGTCCTGTACATCTTCTACGGGCTCCTGGCGCTCTCGATCCTCATCGCGGTGTTCGGGATCGTCCTCACCCTCGCCCTGTCGGTGTTCGAACGCACCCGGGAGATCGGCCTGCTGCGGGCGGTGGGGCTGTCCCGCCGCAACGTGCGGGCGATGATCCGGTGGGAGGCGATCATCGTCGCCCTCATCGGGGCGGTCGTGGGGCTGGTGCTCGGGGTCTTCCTCGGCATCGTGAGCGTCTCGGCGATCCCCGAGTTCAACGCCACGGTCATCCCGTGGGGCTCGATGATCGTGTTCCTGGTGGTCGCCGGGATCTTCGGGGTGATCGCCGCGATCCTCCCGGCCCGCCGCGCGGCCCGGCTGAACATCCTGGCCGCGATCGCGAACGAGTAGGGCGCCCCGCGCGGGCCCCGCGGGGTCCGCGCGCCGCCCGGCGTCAGGCGGCGGCGGCCACCCGGCCGTCGCCGTGCGCGCCGCGGGCGCCCACGCGGGCGATGCGGAAGTCCATCGTCACGCGGGTGCCGGCCCCGGCCGGCTCGACGCGGAGGTCGTCGGAGAGGTTCCGCATGATCACGATGCCCCGGCCGCGCGTGCTGGCGGGGTGCGGGGTGGGGGCGTCCACGTCGATGGACGGGCGCACGCCGGGACGTCCCTGATCGGTGACGACCAGCGTCGCGCCGGTGTCCGTGATCGCGATGCGCACCTCGACCTCCCCGCCGCCGTCCGGCGGCGAGCCGTGCTCGATGGCGTTGGAGACCGCCTCGCTGGCCGCCAGGAGCATCCGGCCGGCGCTCTCGCCGCCACAGAACTCACGGTCGATGATCAGGGCCACCGCGCCGCGCACGAACGCCAGCGAGGACAGGCTCGCGGGGATCCGGAATGCTGAGACCAGCGCGTCGTTGCTCATCGGTCCAGGGAATGCGCGGGAGGAGGCCACATGAATGGTATCGGCGTCCGCCCCGAACCCTGGAGGGGTTTCCGTCAGGACCTTCGTCCGGTTCGGCGGGCGGGCCGTTCGGACGGGTGCCCGCGGGTGCCCTAGACTTCCGCCGCCGCAACCGACCCGGGGACGCCGCACGTGTCCGAACCTCCTTCCGCCCGCGCCCCGCTGGGCCGCCGCACCGCATGAGGCGCATGGCGCCGCCCGCGCGGCTCCGGGTGCACCAGGGCGCATCGAGCCCCGTCTGCCGCGTCGAGCCGGGCCCGGACGGGCTGCGGCTCACGCCCGTCGCCGCCCCGCAGGGCGTGACGGTGCTGGACGCCCCGCCCATCGCGCTGCAGGTCGCCGGCCCGTACCCCACCGACGCGATGCAGGCCACGGCGTCCGGGCG
>JADLHW010000081.1 GCA_020848615.1 Thermoleophilia bacterium | reverse complement strand
TCGATGGCCTCTTGCGGGACGAGGTCAACGGTGAAGGCGACGCGGGTGTCCGTCTGAAGGCGCGCGTGCACGCGCTCACAGCGGGGGATCGGTCACGTCGATGTGCCGAGGGACGCCCGGGAGGCGCGCCCGCCTCGGGCGGCGTCCGTTGTCGGGGAGCCACCTGTCGACGGGCACCGACAGTGCGCCGGGATCGGCCACCGAAAAGTGCACCAGCTCCGCCGGGCCGCGACGCTCCCAGCCCAAGCAGGCGTGGCCCGGCGGCGGGCCCGCAGGGCCCGTTGTTCTCCGAGTGTGCTCGTCGTTGGCGATGACCCCCGTCCGGGGGAGTGTCCAATTGCACACTCCGGCGGGCGGGGGCGGCGAGAACCGCGGCGGCCCTGGCGGGCCGCGGCCGTGCCGTCCAGCCAGCTCTTCTGGGGAGCGCCGGCCGGCCCGGCCACAGACGCTGGGGCGCTCTGAACATCCGGATCCCGGGGCGTCGCCGGCGGGCTTTGGGCGACGGGGTGCCCGCATGTGCACTCGGATCCCCGTCCTGCCTCGGTTGCTCACCGGTCACGGCGGCGCGGTGTGCAATTGGACGCGCGCGTGTTCAATTGCACACTCCCGCCCGGGGCGGGGCGGGGCGGGGCGTCGCGGCGGGACGGAGCGTTCGGGCGCTCGGGCGGGGTCAGGACGGGTAGGACGCCCAGGTGCGGGCGAGGAGCTGGTCGTAGGCGAGGGCCCACGGGGGACGGAGGAAGCCGAGGGCGCGGACGTCCTGGAAGGCGGCGCCGAGGTGCGAGGAGCGGGAGAAGGTCCCGCCGCCGACGACGCGGCAGATGCGGAGCATCACGGACTCCGCCAGCTCGGCGATCGCGAGCTTGGCCTGCTGGGCGTCGAGGAGGGCCCCGGAGCCCTTCGCCTCGATCAGCTGGAGGAGGCGCTCATACGCCTGCTCCAGGGTCCAGAACTCCGTCTCGACGCGTGCCCACTCGACGGCCTCGAACGGGCGGAGGGTGTCATGGATAGACACGACCCGGGCCGCGGCGGCGGCGTGGGCGCTCTGGACCACCCCGACGATCACGGCGGTGAACAGGGCGCCGAAGAACGCGCCCGCGACACCCGTCACCGCCGCCTGGCTGCCCGGCCACGCGATGCGCTCCGCCGGGAACCCCGTGAACTCGTACGCGTGACTCTGCGTCGCGCCCATGCCGACGCCGTCCCACGCGGCGGCCAGCCGGACCCTGCCGTCGCTCACCGGCGGCATCCCGCCGGCGTCGAACGCGCCGCGCACGTCCAGGACGAACAGGTCGGCCTCGGACTCGCCGTCCGGGATCGCCGTGGTGATCATGAACGACGTGAGCCCCGAGCCACTGCCGAAGTGCTTGAGGCCACTCACACCGAAGCCCCCGTCCCCGCGCGGGACCGCCGTCGCCGTGGTGCGGGTCACGTCACCGCCGCTGCCGGGCTCGGAGGTGACCGTGCCCCACCAGTGCCCCTCCAGGGCGCTCTGGGCGAACCGCTCCGACTGCGCGCGCCACGCCGCCGTGTGCGGCGCCGGCGCCTCCGGCCGCGTGAGCCAGAACCCGAGGACCGCGGGATGCATCGCGGCGACGAGGGCGACCGCCGGGTCACCCGTCGCGATCACGCGCAGGATCTCGCAGAACGGCCGCGTCGAGGTGCCGATGTCCACCCACAGGCCGCCCATCGTCGCCGGCGCCCCGGTGAGCAGCACACCGGCGTCCGCGAGCGCGGCGAAGTCCGCCGGATCGAGGTAGCCGCGCTGCTGGCGCTCGCGGCGCTGGCCGGCGAACTCCGCGGCGATGCCGGTGACGTTGTCGAGGACCGCGTGGGCGTCCATCGCAGCGAGCGTACCCCGCCCGCCGCGACGTACGCCAGACGGCCGCCCGGGGAGCCCGTCAGCCCGGGCTGCCGGCACCCGGCCGGCGGGCGACGCGACCCCGACGGAACACCCTGACGCCGGCCGCCGCGACGGCCGCGCCGGCGGACGCGCCGCGGGCGACAGCACCGGCCAGCCCGGACGGGGTGGGCACGGGGATCGCCGCGCGACGCCGGCGACGCGGCCCCGGCGACGGCTCCTGCGCGGCGGCGAGCTCCGCCTGCACCGGGACGCGCTCCGCGCTCGCCGGACGGCGGCTCGGGACGCGGCGCGCCGCGAGGTCGCCGAGCACTTCGACGATGTCGTCGCGGTCCAGCTGCTCCTTGTCGAGGAGGGCGCCGGCGAGCAGCTCGAGCTCGTCGCGGTGCTCGCGGAGCATGGCGAGGGCGTCGCGGTACGCGGCGTCCACCATCGCGGCGACCTCGTTCTCGATGATGCGCCGGGTCTCCTCCGACAGGCCGCCGTGCGGGCCGGTGGGGAGGGTCATCTGCCCGACGCGGGTCGAGAAGCCGAGCTTCTCGACGGCGGTGCGCGCCATGCCCGTGACCTGCTCGATGTCGTTCGCGGCACCCGAGCTGATCGCGTCGAACCCGATCTCCTCCGCGGCGCGGCCGGCCATCGCGACGACCATGCGCTCGTGCAGGCGCTGCGGCGAGGTGAGGGCGCGGTCCTCGTTGCCGTACAGGGCCAGGCCGCCGGCATCCCCACGGGCGAGGATCGTGACCCGCTGGGTCTTCACGTGGGTGGGGCAGAGCTCCGCCGCGAGGCAGTGGCCCGCCTCGTGCCAGGCGATGGTCTCCAGCTCACCCTCGGCGAGGCGCCGGTCCTTGCGCTCCGGCCCGGCGACGGCGCGCAGCATGCCCTCGTCGAGATCCGCGGCGAGGATGTTGTCGCGCCCCGCGCGGGCGGCCATGATCGCCGCCTCGTTCAGCAGGTTCGCCAGGTCGGCGCCGGCGAACCCGGCGGTGACCGTCGCGATGCGCTCCAGGTCGTCGGTGTTTGCCAGCGGCTTGTTCTGCGCGTAGAGGCGGAGGATCGCCAGGCGACCGGCCTCCGCGGGCACGCCGACCTGCACGCGCCGGTCGAACCGGCCGGGCCGGGTGAGGGCGTCGTCCAGCATGTCCACGCGGTTCGTCGCAGCCATCACCACGATGCGGTCGCGGGCACCGAACCCGTCGAGCTCGACCAGGAGCTGGTTCAGCGTCGCCTCGCGCTCCGAGTCGGACCCGCTGATCCCGCTGCCCCGCTTCCGGCCGATCGCGTCGATCTCGTCGAAGAAGATGATCGCGCCCTTCTCCTGCTTGCGCGCCTCCAGGAACAGGTCCCGCACGCGGGCGGCACCAACCCCGACGAACGTGTCGACGAAGTCCGACCCGGAGACCGCGTAGAAGGGGACCCCGCTCTCACCGGCGACGGCCTTCGCCAGGAGCGTCTTGCCCGTGCCGGGCGCGCCGTACAGGATCACGCCGCGCGGCATCCGGGCGCCGACCCGTGAGAACCGCGTCGGCTCGCGAAGGAACGTCACGACCTCCTGCAGCTCCTCGACGGCCTCGTCGCAACCGGCGACGTCCGTGAACCGCGTCATGGGCGGCTCCACGCGGGCGTTCTTGCGCATGCGGCCGTGGCCGCCGGGGCCGCTGCGCTTGCCGCCCCCCAAGCCGCTGCGGCGGATCGCCATCATCCCGGCGAGGATGATCGCGAAGCCCACGGCCACGCCGAGGGGCAGGAGGATCGAACGGCCGGCGGACGCCCCCCCGGCCTGCGCGGGCTGGGAGCCCGCGGCGATCACCACGACGTTCCGTGCGTGCAGCCAGGCGGACAGGTCGAAGGCGCTCGGCGTCGCGGCGACGTCGATGACGGCCTGGGAGTCGCTCCGGGTGCGGCCGAAGTCCGTCCCGGCCTTCGGGGCGGGGATCCGGGCGGCCACGGTGTGGCCGTTGCGGTCCACGGCGGCCACCCAGTAGGCGGCGGTGTCGACCACGGCGGCGTTCAGGCGTCCCTGGCGCGCGACCTTCAGCAGCTCCCCGTATGAGACCACCGCGGGGGTGGACTCGGTCCCGAGCGGCGCGACGACCGCCGCCGGGGGCCCCGCCTGCGTGGTCGTGGCGTCCGCCGCGACGACCGAGGGGGCCAGGAACAGGAACGCGCCGAGTGCGACTGCGAGCAGGCACCGCCGCAGGGTCGCCAACAGGGTCATATCGCTCCGCCGTAGGTGAGGGAGGGGACCGCCGCGTGATCCCCGGGCGTCCTCGGTATCGGCCCACGCGTCACGGACCTGAGCGTGAAACGCCCAGGAACCCCAGGATAGGCGTCCCCTTCCGGCGTGCGGCGGCCTGCGGTTCCGCCGTATCGCGCATGGGGGTCCGACCGTGGTGTCAGGGGAGTACACTTGTTCGCATCGTGGCCCGAGTCCCCCGCCCACATGCCCCGGATCTGATCCGCGTCGCCGGCGCGCGGGAGCACAACCTGAAGGACGTCACCGTGGAGATCCCGCGGGACGCCCTGGTCGTGGTCACCGGGTTGTCGGGCAGCGGCAAGTCGAGCCTCGCATTCGACACGCTGTACGCCGAGGGGCAGCGTCGCTACGTGGAGAGCCTGTCGGCGTACGCCCGCCAGTTCCTCGGCCAGATGGACAAACCGGACGTCGACCACATCGACGGCCTGTCGCCCGCGATCTCCATCGACCAGAAGACCACGAGCCGCAACCCGCGGTCCACGGTGGCCACCGTCACCGAGGCGTACGACTACCTGCGCCTCCTGTTCGCCCGCATCGGCGAGCCGCACTGCCACATCTGCGGGCGCCCGATCTCGGGGCAGAGCGTCGAGCAGATCGCCGACCGGGTGCTGGAGCTGCCGGAGGGCACCCGCTTCATGGTGATGGCCCCCCTGGTGCGGGGCCGCAAGGGCGAGCACCGGGACGTGCTGGAGCAGGTGCGCGGCGAGGGCTTCACCCGGGTCGCCGTGGACGGCCAGGTCATGACCCTGGAGGAGGTGCCGGCCCTCGACCGCAAGCGGCAGCACACCATCGAGGTGGTCGTCGACCGCCTGGTGATGCGGGACGACCTGCGGCGGCGGCTCACCGAGAGCCTCGAGACCGCCACCCAGCTCGCGGACGGCCTGGTGCGCATCGCCGAGCACGGCGGGGAGGAGCGCAGCTGGACCTACTCGGAGCGCTTCGCCTGCCCCGACCACGGCGCGTCGCTGCCGGAGCTCGCCCCCCGCATGTTCTCGTTCAACGCCCCGCACGGCGCGTGCCCCACCTGCACGGGCCTGGGGTTCATGCCGGAGGTCGACCCCGAGCTCGTGGTCGACCCCGAGCGGACCCTGTCGCAGGGCGCGCTCATCCCGTGGGCGGACAAGTCCACCGACTACTACGAGCTGCTGCTCCAGGCGATCTCCGACGAGTACGACATCGACCTGGACACCCCCTGGAGGAAGCTGCCCGCGAAGACGCAGGAGCTGCTGCTGCACGGGCCGCCCGGCGGCCGCCGGGAGCGCATGTACCTGGGGCGCCGCAAGGGCGGACGCAACCCCGTCGGATGGTTCGAGGGCGTGCTCCCGCAACTGCGCCGCCAGCACACCAGCTCGATGTCCATGGCGGTCCGCGAGTCGGTGGAGCAGTACATGTCGCTGCGCCCCTGCCCGGCGTGCGACGGCGCCCGCCTGCGGCCCGAGGTCCTGGCGGTCACCGTCGGCGGGATCTCCATCCACGGGCTGTGCCGGCTGTCGGTGGAGCAGGCCCTCGCATTCCTGGTGGACCTGGAGCTCGACCGCACCCAGACCCTCATCGGGGAGCGGGTCATCAAGGAGGTCACCGCCCGGCTGCGGTTCCTCGTGGACGTCGGGGTGGGGTACCTACACCTGGAGCGCGCCGCGGGCACGCTGTCCGGCGGGGAGGCGCAGCGCATCCGCCTGGCCACCCAGATCGGGTCCGGCCTCATGGGGGTGCTCTACATCCTCGACGAGCCGTCCATCGGCCTGCACCAGCGCGACAACCGCAAGCTCATCGGCACCCTCGAACGGCTGCGGGACCAGGGCAACACGGTGCTGGTCGTCGAGCACGACGAGGACATGATGCGCGCCGCCGACCACCTCATCGACATGGGCCCAGGAGCGGGGGAGCACGGCGGCCGGGTGGTCGCCGAGGGGACCCCCGGGGAGGTGGAGGCCAACCCGGAGTCCATCACCGGCGCGTTCCTGTCCGGCAGGCGCACCATCCCCATCCCGCCCGTCCGGCGCGACGGCCGGGGCACGCTGCGGGTGCTGGGCGCCCGCGAGCACAACCTGCGCGGCATCGACGTGGAGGTGCCGGTGGGCACGTTCACGTGCGTCACCGGCGTGTCGGGCTCGGGCAAGAGCACCCTCGTGAACGACGTGATCCTGCGGGCCCTCGCCGGCCGCCTGTCCCGCCGGCCGCGCCGCGCGGGACGCCACGACGCCATCGAGGGCCTGGAGCACTTCGACAAGGTCATCGCGATCGACCAGTCGCCCATCGGCCGCACGCCCCGGTCGAACCCCGCCACCTACACCGGCATCTTCGACCTCATCCGCGACCTGTTCTCCAAGACACCCGACGCGCGGGCCCGCGGCTACAAGCCGGGCCGGTTCAGCTTCAACGTCAAGGGCGGCCGCTGCGAGAACTGCAAGGGCGACGGCACCATCACCATCGAGATGCACTTCCTGCCGGACGTCTACGTGCCGTGCGAGGTGTGCGGCGGACGGCGGTACAACCGGGAGACCCTCACCGTCCGGTACGGGGGGCGGAACATCGCGGAGGTCCTGGACCTCACCGTCTCGGAGGCCCTGGAGGCCTTCCGGGCCGTGCCCCGCATCCACCGGCGCCTCCAGACCCTGGAGGACGTCGGCCTCGGGTACGTGCGGATGGGGCAGCCCGCCACCACCCTGTCCGGCGGGGAGGCGCAGCGCGTGAAGCTCTCGAGCGAGCTGTCGCGCGTCGCGACCGGCCGCACCCTGTACGTGCTCGACGAGCCCACCACCGGCCTGCACCTCGCCGACATCGAGCGGCTGCTGGAGGTCCTGCAGCGACTCGTCGACGCCGGGAACACGGTGCTGGTGATCGAGCACAACCTCGACGTCATCAAATGCGCGGACTGGCTGGTGGACCTGGGCCCCGAGGGGGGCACGGGCGGCGGCGCGCTCATCGCGGCCGGCACCCCGGAGCAGGTCGCCGCGACCCCCGGCTCGTTCACCGGCGAGTTCCTGCGGGAGGTGCTCGACGCGCCCCCGCCGCGGCCCGCGCGCCGGCGACGCGAGAAGGTCGCGTAAGAAACCGGCACCCCCGTGCGTCGTACGGGTGGGACCGCGCATCCGCGCGGCGTCCCTCACGACCACGACGACCCGCGGTGAGTGCCCGCCGCGCGGCTCCGTCACGGGCGTGAGCGGCGGAGCCATCGCGTGGGGTGAAGGCCCCGCCGCTCGCGAGCCTGAGCCCCCGGTTCGGGAACCGTAAGAGTTCTCGCAAACCGGGGGCATCGGGGATGCCGGGGACGGATCGCGTCGGGTAGGCATTGGGCGTGACCGATCACCGGAGTTCCCAGAGGCGCCGCATGCGCCACCCCCGGGTCCGCGCCTCCCGCGCCCTCCCGGCAACGTTCGTCGCCGCCGGCCTGCTGGCCGGCGCCCCCGCGGCGATGTCCGCGTGGGTCCGTCCCGGCGACAGCCCCAGCCCCATCAACCAGGCCCCCACCACGGAGGCCGTGGACGCCGCGATGGCGTCCGTCGGCGGCGTCCCGATGGTGGCGTGGCGCGAGACCGACGGCCAGAACTACGAGGTGCGCGTCGCGCGCCTCACCGTGAACGGCTGGGAGAAGGTCGGGCAGGCCGTCAACCCGGCGTCCCCGATCAACCAGGACAGCCTCGGCGCGGCGAAGGACGTCGCGCTCACCGATGTCGGCGGGGTCCCGTACGTCGCGTGGATCGAGGGCGCCGGCGGCACCGACCAGGTGCGCGTCGCCCGCCTGAACGCCACCGGCACCGGCTGGGACAAGGTGGGTGCCGCCGTGAGCCCGGCGAGCCCCATCAACCTGGCGCCCACCCGCAACGCGGTGGGCGTGTCCATCGCGAACGTCGGCGGCGTCCCGTACGTCGCGTGGACCGAGTTCGACGGCACCAACTACGAGGTCCGCGTCGCCCGGCCCATCGCCGACGGCACCGCCTGGGAACGCGTCGGCATCGCCGTGAACCCCGCCAGCCCCATCAACAACTCGCCGTCCCGCAACGCCCGGCAGCCGGTGATCGCCGCGGTCGGCGGCGTCCCGGTCGTCGCGTGGGCGGAGGACGACACCAAGAACTTCGAGGTCCGGGCGGCCCGCCTGAACGCCGCGCAGACCGACTGGGAGCCCCTCGGCCAGGCCGTGCGCCCCGGCAGCCCCATCAACCAGGCGCTCGACCAGGACGCCAACAGCCCGTCGCTCACCGACATCGGCGGGGTCCCGTACGTCGCGTGGCTGGAGGCACGGCCCGGCGGCGCGCAGGTGCGCGTCGCGCGCCTGTCCACCGGCGGTGCCGGCTGGGAGAAGGTGGGGCAGAGCCGTGACGCGGCGCGCCCCGTGAACATCGGCACCCGCGGCGCCATCGCCCCCACCATCGCGAACGTCGGCGGCCGCCCGTGGGTGGCCTTCGGCGAGGACGACGGCCGGAACCGCGAGCTGCGCGTCGCGCGCCTGAACGCCGCCGGCACCGGCTGGGAGCAGCCCGTGGCGGGCGCCAGCCCCCAGAACTACAGCTCCGTGCAGAGCGTCGACCCGCCGAGCCTCGCCGTGGTCGGCGCGGTGCCGTACGTGGCGTGGCCGGAGCGCGACGGGCAGAACCGTGAGATCCGGGCGAGCCGCCTGGAGCCGGTGGTGCTCACCAGCAGCGCGTCCGCCAGCGAGCAGGCCGTGCGGATGACCGCGCAGCTGCGCAGCTACGGCGTGCCGTTCGAGGTGGGCTTCACCGTGACCGGGGCCAACGGCACGCAGGCCACGCGTCCGGGTGCCCTGTCCGGCGACCCGGCGAACGCCAGCGCGGTGGCGTTCGGGCTCACCCCCGGCCAGGTGTACCGGTGGCGCACGTACGCGGTGATGGGCGCGGG
>JADLHW010000080.1 GCA_020848615.1 Thermoleophilia bacterium | reverse complement strand
CCGCCGCCTCCCCCTCACGGTGGTCGTCGCGGCCGCCCTCCTCAGCGTGCTGGCCTGGCCCGTCGCGTCGCTGGTGACCGGCACGAACCTGGACGCGTCCTGGCAGGCGGGCCTCAACCTCGCGTGGGACCAGGGCGTCGCGTGGGGCGGCGACCTCGTCTTCACCTACGGCCCGCTCGGCCTCCTCACCTGGCCCGCCCTCTGGTTCGGCCACCTCGCCGTGTTCGCCCTCGTGGCGACGTTCGTCCACTTCACCCTGCTGGCGGCGTCGCTGGTGCTCGCCGCCCGCCGCGGGCTGGGGGTGCTGGGGGCCGTCGCCGCCGCCTACGCCGTCCTCGCGGCGGGTCACCTGCAGCCGTCGGAGGCGGGGGGCGTCCTGGCCGCCGTGGTCGCGCTGCTCCTGCTGCTCGGGGCGTCGCCGCCCCGCCGCCTCCCCGTGGTGCTCGCCGGGGCGGGGTCGCTCGCGGGCGTCGAGCTGCTGGTGAAGTTCACGGGCGGGACCGTGGCGGTCGTGGCGGCCGTCCTCCTCACGGCCGGCCTCGCGCGCGGGTGGCGCGACTGGGCCGCGACCGCGGGCGGGGTCGCCGGCACGCTGGTGCTGCTGTGGCTGGTGCTGGGCCAGTCGATCCCCGACCTCCCCGGCTGGATCCGGGGCAGCGCGCAGATCGGCGGCGGCTTCACCGACGCCATGTGGCTGTACTCGCCCGACGGCCGGCCCCCGTGGGACGTGGCGACCGCGGTGGTGCTCGGCGCCTCGCTGCTCTGGCTCGCCGCTAGGGCCGGGGCCGGACTGGCCCGCCGCCGCCGGCTCGCCGCCATGGGGGTGACCTTCATCGGCGCGTTCGTCGCCTTCAAGGCGGGTTTCGTGCGACACGACCTCGCGCACGCACCGCTCTACGCCGCGCCGGCGGCCTGCTACGCCGTGGCGCTGTGCGCGGCGCCGCGGCTCCGCCTCCATGCCCTGGTGACCGCCGGGGCCGCCCTGCTGTTGGTGTCGGTGTACACCGGCGTCGACTGGGTCGACCGTCTGGACCCCAAAGATCGCGTCACCGCCTTCAAGGACCAGGCCGGCCTGGTGGTGCGGCCGTCCCGGCTCGACCGGGCGGTCGACGACGCCCGCCGCGCGGCCCGCGAGGAGCTGGCGGTCCCGCCGGCCATCGCCGCCGGCCTCGCCGACGGGACGCGGGACGTGAACGTCGACCCCGTGGCGATCAGCGCGGTGTGGGCCTACGGGTGGCGCTGGAACCCGGTGCCCACCATGCAGCGCTACTCCGGCTACACGGCGTACCTCGACCTCCGCAACGCCGAACACCTGCGGTCCGCGGAGGCGCCGGACGTCGTGCTGCGCGAGGCGGGCGGCGCGATCGACGGCCGCCTCCCGGCGTTCGAGTCGCCGGGGGGATTCCTCGCGCTGCTCTGCGGCTACCGGCAGACGGCCGCCGACGGCCGCTGGCAGCGCCTCGATCGCGTGGCGGACCGGTGCTCCGCCCCAACCGAGATCTCCCGCGTGCGGGCCGCGGCGGGCGAGGCGGTGCCCGTGCCGTTCGGATCACCGGGCGAGATCGTCTACGTGCGCATCGACGCGTCGCGGTCCGTGTGGGCCCGCTTCCGGGCCCTCGCCTACCGACCGTCGACCGTCCCCACCATCCTCCTGGACGGCCGGCCGGCGCGGTTCGTCGTGGCCACCGCCGGGCAGCCGCACGTCCTCCGCGTGCCGGCGGAGGCGGGGTGGGCTCCGGAGTTCGACGGTGGTATGCAGACCGGGACGGTGGCGGTGGACGGGCTCGGAGCGGTCGGGTTCCGCTTCTCCCGGGTCACGGTGAACGGCTAGGCGTATCCTCGCGCCGTGACCATCGCTTCGTACGCCCGGTTCCGGCCCCTCTACCGCAACCTCGTGAAGCGCGAGGTGCGGCAGCGGTACAAGGGGTCGGCCTTCGGGCTGGCGTGGACGCTGATGAACCCCGTCGTGGTCGTCATCACCTACTCGGTGGTGTTCCACTACGTCTTCCGCGTCCAGAGCATCGACAACTACCCGCTGTTCCTGTTCACGGGGCTCACCGTCTGGACGTTCTTCATCGGCGGCGTGCAGCAGGCCGCCTCGAGCATCGTCGCGAACGCCAGCCTCGTGAAGAAGGTCCGGTTCCCCCGGGAGGTGATCCCGGCGGCGGCGATCTCCGCGAACGCCGTGACGGCGGCCGCGATGTTCGCGATCGCCCTGCCGCTGTGTCTGGTGCTCACGGAGGGGTCGTACCTGCCGCTCATCGCTCTGCCGGCGTTCGTCGTGTTCCTCACGGCGCTCACCCTGGGGCTGGGGCTGTTCTTCGCGGCGGTGAACGTCTACCTGCGGGACGCCGAGCACATCCTCGCGGCGCTCGCGATGCCGTGGTTCTTCCTGACGCCGATCTTCTACACGCTGGACGACCTGCCGGAGGGCCTGCGCGGCCGTCCCGCCCTGCTCGACCTCATGTACTACGGGAACCCGGCGACGCCGTTCGTGTCGAGCATCCGTGACGTGGTGTTCGCGGGGCGCTGGCCGGGTCTCGG
>JADLHW010000079.1 GCA_020848615.1 Thermoleophilia bacterium | reverse complement strand
GCACCGCTTCCACGCCGCGGGGTCGCCGGGCGCGGGGTCGCCGGGCGCGGGGTCGCCGGGCGCGGGGTCGCCGGGCGCGGGGTCGCCGGGCGCGGGGTCGCCGGGCGCGGGGTCGCCGGGCGCGGCGTTCGCATCGGGGGCGCCCGGGGGCAGGTCGCCCATGGCCATGGGTCGGTCGGCGGCGGTCATCGTCGGTCCTCGCTCGTCCGCGTCGTCCGGTCAGCCGAGGCCGCGGATGCGCAGTGCGTTGGCGTGCGCAGGGAAGCCCTCGTGGTCGGCCAGCGCCAGCGTGGCGGGCGCCAGCGACGCGAGGCCCTCGGCGGTCAGGTCCGCCACGGACATCGTGGTCAGGAACGTCCTCGCGGTCACCCCGCCGTTGATCCGCGCGTACCCACCCGTGGGCAGCGTGGCGGGCACGCCGATCGTGAAGTTCGCCGCGCTCACCGGGGAGTGCTGACCCAGGAGCACCTCGCCGGCGTGGGCCAGTCGTGCCAGGTCGGACGCGGGGTCGGCGGTGGCGATCTGCAGGTGCTCGGGGGCGTACTCGCCCGCCCAGGCCACCGCGTCGGCCATCGAATCGAACACGAACGCGCCTCCCAGGTCGGTCACCGCCGAGCGCGCGTAGTCGGCGCGCTGCCGGGGGAGCGCCTCGATCTGCCGGGCCGCCTCCGCGTCCACGGCCTCCGCGACCGCGATCGAGTCGGTCGCCAGGATGGCGGCCGAATCGGCGCCGTGCTCGGCCTCGTTGAGCAGGTCCGCCGCCAGGCGCACGGGGTCCGCTGATGCGTCCGCGATGATGAGGCTCTCGGACGGCCCGCACAGCATGTTCGTGGCCACGCCGTGGACCTGGGCGATGATCTGTGCCGCCGTCACCGCGGGCGACCCAGGCCCGACGATCTTGGCGACACGGCCCACGCTCCCGGTGCCCAGCGCCACCGCCGCCACGCCCGCCGGGCCGTTGGCGCGCAGGACCCGGGTGATGCCCAGCTCGTGCGCGGTGGCAAGGACCGCGGGATCCACCCGCGTCGTGCCGGGCAGGGGCGGCACCACGCAGGTGATGCGGGGCACGCCCGCCACGACCGCGGGCACGCCGATCATCACGAGCACGCTCGGGAACGAGCCCTTGCCGCAGGGCACGAACAGCCCCGCGGACGGGATCGGCCGGTGCTCCTCGCCGACCACGATGCCCGGCGCGATCTCCCTGCGCCACGCGGGAGCGGCCGCGACCTGTGCCTCGTTGAAGGCGCGGACCTGGCGGACGCCGACCCGGATCGCATCCAGCAGGTCCCGGTCCAGCGTCGCATGCGCCGCGGCGATCTCCGCCTCCGGCACCATCAGGCCATCGATGTCCACCTTGTCGAACCGCTTCGTCGCGTCGATGACCGCCTGGTCCCCGCGCGCCCTCACGTCGTCGTAGATGCCCGAGATCGACGCCATGAGGCCCGGGTCGAAGATGGCATGGGTGGAGCGCGCCATGATCCGGGCGCGCTCGGCGTCCGGCACCTCCGACCAGATGCGCAGGGACAGCAGCTTCATGCGGACCTCCCGCCGTCGACGATGACGGCCGAACCGGTGATATAGGCCGCCTCATCGGAGGCGAGGAAGGCGATCGTGGCAGCGATCTCATCGGGGTCGCTGATCCGTCCGAGGGGGATGTGCGCGAGGATCCCCGCCAGGGTGGCGGGGTCATCGAGGTAGGGCTGGGTCATCGGTGTGCGGACGTAGCCCGGACAGATCGCGTTGACGCGGATGGCCCGGTCCGCCAGGTCGATGGCGAGGGAGCGCGCGAGCAGCACCGCCGCGCCCTTGCTCGCGTTGTAGTCCGCGAAGTGCCGCTCCGCCTGGAACGCGTTGACGCTCGCGACGAGCACGACCGACCCACCGGCGCCGTCGGCGGTCATGGCCCGCGCGGCCGACTGGGTCGCGGTCAGCAGGCCGCGCACGTTGATGTCCATCAGGCGTGTGAAGAACGCCGGATCGAGCTCCAGCGCGTCCTTGCCCTCGCCGTCGATGCCGGCGGCGGCGACGAGGATGTCCAGGCGTCCCCCGCCGGTGTGTCGGGCGGCCTCGACCGCGGCGTCCATGGCAGGCGGGTCGGTGACGTCGGCCACCCCACCGTCCACGCGGGAGCCGGGAAGCGCCACGCCCCGGACATCCTCGATGGCGGCGGCCACCTTCCCCGGGTCGCGGCCCACCAGGTGCACGCAGGCCCCCTCGGCGGCGAGCCGGCGCGCGGCACCCAGACCGATGCCCGACGATCCACCCGTCACCAGCGCGTTCCGGCCCCGGAACCGGCGCCCATCACCCAGCCGCATGGCCGTAGCGTACCCGCGTGAGACGGCTCGGGGAGGGGCCACCGGGATGGGGCGAGCGCCTCGCGCGGCGGCCCCATCCCACGCCACGGAGCGGGCCGGCGCCGATCCCCCGCGTGTCAGCTCACCGCCGAGAGGATGGCCGCCGCCGCGAACCCCACCGCCGTGGCGAGACCGACCGCTCGGCCGCCCTTGTGGTAGGCCTCGGGCACCATCGACTCGGCGAGCATGGCGAGGATGGCGCCGCCCGCGAACGCCTGGACCCCGGTCACCACCCAGGAAGGTGCCAGCCCCAGGATGGCGTACCCGAGGCCCGCCGCCGCCGCGCTCGCGAGGGCGACGATCACCCACAGCCGCAGGACCCGGCCGCGCGGCTCGCCGTCCGCGCGCAGGTCGGCGGACGCGCCCAGGGCCTCCGGCACGTTGGAGATGAACACCGCGACGAGCAACGGGACGCTCACCGTGCTGCCCCCCAGCAGCGACAGCCCCAGCACGACCGACTCCGGGATGCCGTCGAGGATGGTCCCCAGCACGATCTCGGTGCCGGCCGAGCGCCGCTCCCGGTGGGATGCCAGGTGCCCGGGCCCCGCCGGCAGGGGAGCCGCGTGGCCCGCCGCCAGGGGGGCCGTGGGCGCCTCGTCCGCCTCCGGTCCCGCGGACCCGCGCACGAGCAGCACGCTGCCGACGTAGAACGTGACCGCACCGGCTCCGAACGCCACCGCGAACAGCGCGGACTCCGGCACCTCGCTCAGGGCGTCCTCGACGAGCTCGTACGCCACGGTGCTCATGAGCACGCCGGAGCCGAACGCGAGGACCAACCCCAGGATCCGGTCGGGCACGTCCACCGCGAACGCGATGAGTGCCCCCACCACCAGGGATGAGGCGGCGATCAGGCCCCAGAGCGCGGCGTCGAGCATGACCCGTTCAGCGTATCCAACGACCGGCCTCGGAACGCGACCTGGCGCCCCGCCCCGCGCCCGGCCGCGTCACGTCTGCCCCTGTCGCCCGGCTGCCCCTGCCGCCCGGGCCACGTCACCTCCGCCCCGCGCCCGGCCGCGTCACGCTTGCCCCTGTCGCCCGGCTGCCCCTGCCGCCCGGTGTCCCCGGGGACGTGGGCGCACCGGCCCGTCCCGGGCGCCCGATTCAGTCGAGCGTGCCCTTGACCCCCGCCGTCAACCCCGCCCGGAACGCGTTGCTCCCGAAGCAGCCGCGCAGGGCCACCGCGAACGCGCGGGCCGCGGCCTCCCAGGAGTGGTGCGGG
>JADLHW010000078.1 GCA_020848615.1 Thermoleophilia bacterium | reverse complement strand
CCACGAGCGCGCCGTCAGCGGTTGCCCAGGGTGCGATCGACTCGCTGGAGCGCCTCCTGTAGGCGGCGCCTCTCCATGGGCACGGTCCTGTCGATGATGGCGACGCAGATCGGTGACGGAGAAGTGCTGACAACGGACATGGGAATCTCCCCGTAGGCGGACACGGGATGCCACGCTGACGGACAGCGGACCTCCACGTCGGCGGACGCCACCCCGCCCATCGCTCGGCCCCTCCGGTGGGCCACGCTTGTGGTCTTCGAAGCCCCAGGCAAGCCGCACCGGGAGGGACCGTGACGAAGTCTGACAGGGAGATCATGGACATCCTCGAGGCGTTCGACCTCACCCACACCGCGCACTCGGCGGCCGACCTGGCCGGCTGCGATGCGAAGACCGTCGCGCGCTACGTCGCGGTGCGCGACGCGGGCCGCGACCCGACCGCACGCCATCGCCGGCCGATGAAGGTCGACGGGCACCGCGACAAGATCGAGGAGCTCGTCGAGCGCTCGGCGGGGCGCATCCGGGCGGACGTGGTCCACGAGCGGCTCCTGGCGCTGGGCTTCGACGGCACCGAGCGCACCACCCGGCGTGCCGTGCGCGCCGCCAAGGTCGCGTACCGGGCCGGCCATCGTCGCACCTACCGCCCCTGGGTCACCGAGCCCGGCATGTGGCTCCAGTTCGACTGGGCGAAGGGCCCCGACGTCGAGGGCAGGCCCACGCTGCTGTTCTGCGCCTGGCTCGCCTGGAGCAGGTTCCGGGTCGTCCTCCCCACCTGGGACCGGACGATGGGCAGCCTGCTCGCCTGCATCGACGCCACCCTGCGGGCCATCGGCGGTGTGCCCACCTACCTGCTGACCGACAATGAGCGGACGATCACGGTCGACCGGGTCGCGGGCGTGCCGGTGCGTCACCCGGGGATGGTCGCCGCCGGCCGGCACTACGGGACCACGGTGCTCGCCTGCACCCCCTTCGACCCCGAGACGAAGGGGGGATCGGAGGCGACGGTCCGGATCGCCAAGGCGGACCTCGTGCCCACCGACGCGAACCTGCGTCCCGCGCACCGCTCGTTCGCGGACCTCGCGGCGGCCTGCGCAGCGTTCTGCGCCGAGGTCAACGGGCGGACCCACCGCGAGACCGGCCGGCGACCCGAGGACATGCTGGCCATCGAGCGCGCCCGACTCCATGCCCTGCCGGTCGAGCCATACACCGCGGCGCTGGGCGAGGGCCGCACCGTGGCCGACGACCAGACCGTGCGTCTGGGCTCGGTCCGCTACTCGGTCCCCCGCGAGCACGTCGGGAGCGAGGTCTGGGTGCGGGTGGTCGGCGACGAGGTGGCCATCGTGGCGCGCACGACCACGGGCCTCCGCGAGGTCGCGCGCCATGCGCGCTCGACGCCGGGGGACCCGCGCATCGAGGACGCCCACTATCCGGGCCACCCGTCCGGGCGTGGGCTCCGGCCCAGGCCCCGGCCGGTCCACCCCGACGAGCGGGCGTTCCTGGCGCTCGGTCCGGGAGCGGAGGCATGGCTCATCGAGGCCGCGTCCGTGGGGGCCGTGCGCATCCGCGCCAAGATGGCCCGGGCCCTCGAGCTCGCGGCGCTCCTGGGAGCCGTCCGGGTGGACGAGGCGCTCGCGCTCGCGGCGTCGGCCGGCCGGTTCGCCGATGGCGACATCGCCTCGATCTGCGACCACCTCGCGGTCCACGATGCCGACCCGGGCGTCACCGTGTCCGACGAGGCGTTCAGCGCCCAGCCGGGCACCGCCGCCTGGGCGGGCCTCGGACGATGAGGCCACCCGTGCCACCGGCCCTGCCGCCGGAGCTGACGGCGGTCCTCGCGCGCCTGCGCCTGCCCTACATCCGGCGCGCCGCGCCCGGGGTCCTCGCGACCGCCCGGGCCCAGCGCTGGGACCCCGCCGAGGTGCTCCGGGTGCTGCTCGTCGAGGAGGCCGCGGGACGGGACGCCGCCACGAGGGCCACCCGTCGCCGCGCCGCGGGCTTCCCCTCGGGCAAGACGCTCGACGGCTGGCGCGAGGAGGAGTCGGCCATCCCGCCGCCCACCCAGCACGCCCTCGCCACCCTCGAATGGCTGGGACGGGCCGAGAACCTCGTGCTCGCCGGGCCCTCGGGCACCGGCAAGACCCACCTCGTCGAGGGGCTCGCCGCGAAGGCCATCGATGCCGGCCACCGGGTGGCCTGGTTCAGCCTCGAGACGCTCACCGCGACCATCGGGCGGGCACGCGTGGACGGCTCGGTGTCCCGGGTCGTGGCGCGCATCTGCCGCGCCGACCTCATCGTCATCGACGACATCGGCATGCTGCCCGCGGGCCAGGAGGCGGCCGAGGCCTTCTACCGGGTGGTCGACGCCGCCTACGAGCGGCGCAGCATCGCGGTCACCAGCAACCTCCATCCCTCGGGCTTCGACACGATCATGCCCAGGACCCTCGCCACCGCCACCGTCGACCGACTCCTCCACCATGCCCACGTGGTCCTCACCGAGGGCGCCAGCTACCGTCTCGCCGAGGCGACCGCGGGCAAGGGGGTGGTGCCGCTGGCCTGACCGACGAGGACATCACACGGCCGCGGGCATGGGCATCCCGTGTCCGCCGACGTGGAGGTCCGGTGT
>JADLHW010000077.1 GCA_020848615.1 Thermoleophilia bacterium | reverse complement strand
GCGTGCTCCTCGATGCCCGTGCCGATGGCGAAGATGTTGGGGTCGAAGATGATGTCCTCGGGATCGAGGCCGACCTGCTCGGTGAGCAGTCGATGCGCCCGATGGGCGATGGCGACCCGCTGCTCGACCGACTCGGCCTGACCCTGCTCGTCGAAGGCCATCACGATCACCGCGGCGCCGTACCAGCGCGCCAGCGTCGCCTGGCGCAGGAACTCCGCCTCGCCCTCCTTGAGGCTCACCGAGTTCACGACCGAGCGGCCCTGCAGATGCTGCAACCCGGTCTCCAGCACCGACCACCGAGACGAGTCCAGCATGATGGGGACCTTGGCGATGTCCGGCTCGCCCGCGATGAGGTCCAAGAAGCGGGCCATCGCGGCCTCCGAATCCAGGAGCGCCTCATCCATGTTGATGTCGATCATCTGGGCGCCGTTGTCGACCTGCTGGCGGGCGATCGAGACGGCCTCTGCGTGGTCCCCCGCCAGCACGAGCTTGGCGAACCTGCGCGATCCGGTGACGTTGGTCCGCTCGCCCACGTTCACGAACAGCGACGACTCGTCCAGGTCCAGGGCCTCGAGGCCGGACAGCCGGCTCTTCCGGGGCACATCGGGGATGACCCGCGGCCGCGCGCCGCGCACCGCCTCGGCGAGCGCGCGGATGTGGTCCGGCGTGGTGCCACAGCAGCCGCCCACGAGGTTGACGTTGCCGTCCGCGACCATCGCCGCGAGGGTGGCGGCGGTCTCCGGGGGCTCCTCGTCGTCGCCGCCGAACGCGTTCGGCAGGCCCGCGTTGGGATACGCCGAGACGAACGTGTCGGCGAGCCCGGACAGCTCCTGGACGTGGGGCCGCAGCTGCTTCCCGCCAAGGGCGCAGTTCAGCCCCACGAGCAGCGGCCGTGCATGCCGCACGGAGTTCCAGAACGCCGCCACGGTCTGGCCCGACAGGGTGCGGCCCGAGGCGTCGGTGATGGTGCCCGACACGATCACCGGCAGCCGCTCGCCGAGCTCGACGAAGAGCTGCTCCGTCGCGAAGATCGCGGCGCGCGCGTTGAGCGTGTCGAAGATCGTCTCGATGAGCAGCAGGTCCGCGCCGCCCGCCACGAGGCCGCGCGCCGACTCCAGGTACGCCGACCGGAGTCCCTCCCAGGTCACGTTGCGGGCGCCCGGGTCGTTGACGTCCGGCGAGATGCTCGCGGTGCGGGTGGTGGGGCCGAGCGCGCCCGCGACGTAGCGCGGTCGGCCGGGGTCCGCAGCCTCCGCCGCGTCCGCCGCGGCGCGCGCCAGGCGGGCGGCGGCCTCGTTCATCTCCGCCGCGATCGCCGCCAGGCCATAGTCGGCCAGGGACACCGCGTTCGCGTTGAAGGTGTTGGTGCTGATGATGTCCGCGCCGGCATCCAGGTACCGGTCATGGATGCTCCCGATGACGTCCGGCGCGGTGATCGAGAGCAGGTCGTTGGCGCCCCGGAGGTCCGTCGGATGGTCGCGGAAGCGCTGCCCACGGAACCGCGCCTCGGTCAGCGCGTGGGTCTGGATCATGGTGCCCATGGCACCGTCCAGGATCAGGATGCGCTCCCGGAGCAGCGCTGGAAGCAGAGCCGTTCGGGCGCGACGCCGCTCGGACGGGGTCAGGTCGGTCGGGGACACGTCCCCGAGTCTACCCGCGGGTGGCCCGAGGCACACGCGACGCCGCAGGACGGGAGTGGTCCTGCCGTCCGCGATCGATCGCGGACGCCTGAAACCGGGGTTGGCACCGCGACGTA
Source organism: Thermoleophilia bacterium (assembly GCA_020848615.1). Lineage (GTDB taxonomy): Bacteria > Actinomycetota > Thermoleophilia > Miltoncostaeales > Miltoncostaeaceae. The sequence continues at coordinate 1,023 of JADLHW010000077.1, read as the reverse complement.
TGCCCTCGGTGGAAGGGCTCCGCCCCCAGGGGCCCGGTACGAGGAGGGATGAACAGGTGCGGACCCGCAGGCTGCTCGGCGGCACCATGACGATCGCCCTGGCGCTCGGCGCCATGGGCGCACCCCCCATCTCGGCGCAGGGCGAGGCACCCGCGCTCGGCGCGCAGACCGATGACCTGGGCACCTACCTGGTCGACGGCAAGGGCATGACGCTCTACTTCTTCACCAGGGACGTGTTCTCGGGCACCACGATGTGCGCCGGCCCGTGCGCGGAGGCGTGGCCGCCGATGACCATCGCGGAAGGCCAGGCCGTCGCCACCGGGGAGGGTGTGGACGGCGTGATCGGTGCCATCACGCGGGCCGACGGCACGATGCAGGTCACCTATGACGGCCGGCCGCTCTACACCTGGGCGAGCGACATCGCTCCCGGCGACACGACCGGCCAGGGCGTGGGCGGCGCCTGGTTCGTGGCGCTGGCTGACGGCTCGATGCCCGTCAACCCGCCGGCCATCACGCTGGCCACCGCCACGTCCGACCTGGGCACGTTCCTCACGGGCAAAGACGGCAGGACGCTCTACGTCTTCACCAGGGACACCACCCCTGGCGGGAGCGTCTGCGAGGGCGACTGCGCCATGGACTGGCCGCCACTCGTGGTCGCGGCCGGCAACTGGCCGGCGGCGGGCGAGGGCGTCACCGGCGTCGTGGGCGTCGCCGCCCGAACCGACGGGGCGTGGCAGGTGACCTATGACGGCCGCCCGCTCTACTACTGGAAGGACGACAAGGCGGCCGGCGACACGACCGGCCAGGGCGTGGGCGGCGTCTGGTACGTGGCCGACGTGAACGGGACCATCCCCGCGTCGTGATGGGGTCCCGTGGCGGGTGTGCCGGCCTCCCCCACCGGCTCGCCCAGCGAAGCCCGGCCGTGACGGCCGGGCTTCGTGCCGTCCCGCAGGCCCGGGCACGACCGACGGCCCTCGTGCGCGGACGGGCCCGGTGAGAGCCTTGGCCGCGGCCCCCGGGTTG
>JADLHW010000076.1 GCA_020848615.1 Thermoleophilia bacterium | reverse complement strand
TGGGCGGCATCTTCGAGGTGTGGGCGTTCGGCGCCATGCCGGGGCTGGGCAGCCACGTGAGCGGCGACAGCCGCCTGGACGCCCGCATCGGCGCGGCGTTCATGGGCATCCAGGCGATCAAGGGCGTGGAGATGGGCGCCGGCTTCGAGCTGGGCCGCATCCCGGGGTCACGGGCCCACGACGAGATCTTCTGGACCGATGACGGCGGCTACCACCGCCGCACCAACCGCTCCGGCGGGCTGGAGGGCGGCATGACCCACGGCGCCCCCGTGGTGGTGCGGGCCGTCATGAAGCCCATCTCCACCCTGTCGCGGCCCCTGGCGTCCGTGGACGTCGCCACCAAGGAACCGAAGAAGGCCTTCAAGGAGCGCTCCGACATCTGCGCGGTGCCCGCCGCCGCCGTGGTCGGTGAGGCCGCCCTGGCGTTCGTGCTGGCCCAGGCCCTCCTGGACAAGTTCGGCGGGGACTCGGTGGGCGAGCTGGACGCCTCGGTGGAGCGCTACCTGCAGACGGTCCGCGGATCCCACTGAGGATGGCCTGGGTCGTCCTCACCGGCCACATGGGCGCCGGGAAGTCCACGGCGGGGCGGGCCCTCGCCGAACGGCTGGGCGTGCCGTTCGCCGACAGTGATAACACAATCGAGGAGCGGGCCGGGCTCCCCATCCCCCGGATCTTCGCCACCAAGGGCGAGGTGTGGTTCCGCCGCATGGAGGAACGCGTGATCCGTGAGGTCACCGCTTCCCGGCCGGCCGGGGTGCTCGCCATCGGCGGCGGGGCGGTGGAGAGCGAGAGGACCCGTGAGCTCCTGGCCCGCACCGCGCACGTCGCGTGGCTGCGCTTGGACCCCGCCGCGGCCTGGGCGCGCGTGAACGGCTCCGACCGGCCGCTGGCGAGCAACGAGGCGATGTTCCTGCGCCGGTACGAGCGCCGCATCCCCGTGTACACCGAGGTCGCCGCCCACGTGGCCGACGCCGCCCTGCCGGTGGACGAGGTGGTGGCCGACCTGGAGGCGTGGGCCCGCGGGCTGGGCGCCGGGAGCCCGTCGTGACCGGCCCGGCCACCGCCGCGCACGTGATCTCGGCGGAGGTGGGCGGCACCCACTTCACCGTCCACATCGGCGACGGCCGGCTCGAGCACCTGGGACCCCTGTGGGCGGAGCGCGCCGCCGGCGACCAGGCGCTGGTGGTGTTCGACGCCAACACCGCGTCGCACGCCGAGGCCGCCGCCGCGTCGCTGCGCGACGCGGGCCTGCGGACCCACATGGCCGAGGTGCCGCCGGGGGAGCGCTCCAAGTCGCTCACCGAGCTGGAGCGCCTGTGCCGGGAGGCCGCTCGGGCCGGCATCCGCCGCGCCGACGCGGTGGTCGCGGTGGGCGGCGGCGTGGTGGGCGACCTCGCCGGGTTCCTGGCCGCGTCCTACCAGCGGGGCGTGCGGCTGGTGCACGTGCCCACCACGCTGCTGGCGATGGTGGACTCCAGCATCGGCGGCAAGACCGGGGTGGACCTGCCGGAGGGCAAGAACTACGTGGGTGCGATCTGGCAGCCGCAGCTGGTGGTCATGGACACCGCCACCCTCGGCACGCTGCCCGCCCGGGAGCTGTCCTGCGGGTTCGCCGAGGTCGTCAAGTACGGGCTGCTGGACTCCATCGAGCTGTTCGAGCGCGTGGAGGCGTGGCCCGCGCCGCTGCCCGGCCCCGGGGGGCCGCTGCTGGACCTCATCCGGGACTGCGTCCGCCACAAGGTGGAGGTGGTCACCCAGGACGAGCGGGAGACCGGCCTGCGCGCGAGCCTCAACCTGGGGCACACGGTGGGCCACGGCATCGAGGCGGCCGCCGGGTACGAGCGGTACCACCACGGCGAGGCCATCAGCCTGGGGCTGCTCGCCGCATTGCGCATCGCCGGGCACGCCCGGAAGCTCGACCCGTCGTGGCGTGACCGCACCCGGGCGGTGCTGGAGCGGCACGGCCTCCCGACCAGGCTTGACCCGGAGGTCCGCACCCCGGACATCCTTGCGGCCATGGGACGCGACAAGAAGGCCGACGCGACGGCCCTGAACATGGTGCTGCTCGACGAGCCCGGCGTGGTGCTGCTGCGCCAGGACCCGCCGCACGACCTGGTGGTCGCCGCCATCGAGGAGCTCCGCGCGTGAGCGCCGTCGCCCAGTCGCGCATCGCCCTCCTGCACGGCCCCAACCTGGGCATGCTCGCCCGGCGGCCCGCCCAGCACTACGGGTCGTTCACGCTCGCGGAGCTGGAGCGCATGGTGCGCGACTGGGGCGCCGAGCGCGGCATGCGCGTGGGGTGCTTCCAGACCGACCACGAGGGCGCGTTCCTGCAGCACGTGCACGGCATCACCGGCATCGTGGACGGCGTGGTGGTGAACCCCGGGGCGTGGACGCACTACCAGTGGTCCATCCGCGACGCCCTGGAGACCGTGGGCGCCCCGTTCGTGGAGGTCCACATCAGCGACGTCGAGGAGCGGGCGACGACCGAGCCGCACCGCGGCATCTCGGTGATCCGCGAGAAGGCGCTCGCCGCCGTGTGGGGGAAGGGCCCCGACGGGTACCGCGAGGCGCTGGACATCCTGGCGGAGCACCTGCGATGAGCGACCCCCGCCCCGGCCGCCGCGCCCGCCTGGTCAACGAGCTCGCGAACCGCGACCTCGGCGCCCTGGTGGTCACCCACCCGCCCAGCGTGCGGTGGCTCACCGGGTACGTCGGCTCCAACGGCGTCGCGGTGGTGGGCCGCACCGGCACCGCCCTGCTCACCGACTTCCGCTACGAGACCAGCGCCCGGGCGCAGGTGGACGACGGCTGCCGGGTCGTCATCCGCACCGTCGACCTCATGGGCGGCGTCCCGGAGATCGCGAACGAGCTGGGGGAGGGCGGCCGGGTGGGCCTGGAGGCCCAGCACCTGTCCATGGCGCAGGGCCAGAAGCTCCAGGCGGGGCTGTCCGCCGCCGGGGTGGAGGGCACCGGGGTCACCGGCGTGGTCGAGGAGCTGCGGATGGTGAAGGACCCCGCCGAGGTCGCGCTCATCCGGGAGAGCGCCCGCATCACCGACGCCGCCCTGGAACGGGTCGTCGCCGGCGGCCTGGTGGGCCGCACCGAACGCGAGGTGGCCTGGGACCTGCGCGTCGCGATGCACGAGCTGGGCGCCGAGGGCCCCAGCTTCGACACCATCGTCGCGGCGGGTGCCGCCGGCGCCAGCCCGCACGCGGTACCCGGCGACCGGGTGATCTCCGAGGGCACGCTGGTGGTCATCGACATGGGGTGCGTGCACGAGGGCTACTGCTCCGACATGACCCGCACGTTCGCCACCGGCACGCCCCCGCAACAGCTCGGGCGGGCGTACGAGGTGTGCGCGGCGGCCCAGCTGGCGGCGCTGGAGGCCTGCCGGCCGGGGATCGGCCGCGGGGCCCTGGACGCCGTGGCGCGCGACATCATCACCGACGCGGGCTTCGGCCCGGCGTTCGGGCACAGCCTGGGCCACGGCGTGGGGCTGGAGATCCACGAGGCCCCGCGCCTGGCGCGGGACGCGGAGGGCGAGTTGCGTCCGGGCATGATCGTCACGATCGAGCCCGGCATCTACCTGGAAGGGCTGGGAGGGGTGCGGATCGAGGACCTGGTGGTCGTCACCGGCGACGGCTGCGAGATCCTCAGTGGCTTCCCCAAAGATCCGCGCGCAGCGGGCTGAGACGGCGAGGAGGACCGGTAGTTGGCGATCACGACGAACGACCTGAAGAACGGCTACGTGCTCGACCTGGACGGCGAGCTGTGGACCGTCGTCCAGTTCCAGCACGTCAAGCCCGGCAAGGGCGGCGCCTTCGTCCGCACCAAGCTGAAGAACCTGGCCAAGGGCAACACCACCGAGAAGACGTTCCGGGCCGGTGAGAAGGTCGAGCGCGTCCAGACGCTCTCCAAGGACATGCAGTACCTGTACATGGACGGCCCGCAGGTCGTGCTCATGGACAACGAGACCTACGAGCAGATCTCGGTGAACGGCGACGACATCGAGAACCTGGACCTCCTGGAACCCAACAGCCAGGTGGGGGTCCTGTTCGTGCGGGACGCCCCGTTCCGGGTGGAGGTCCCCACGTTCGTGGAGCTCACGGTGTCCCAGACCGACCCGGGCATCAAGGGCGACACGGTGTCGAACGTGTTCAAGCCCGCCCAGGTGGAGACCGGCGCGACGGTGAGCGTCCCCCTGTTCATCAACGAGGGGGACCGCATCCGCATCGACACCCGCACCCGCGAATACACGGCACGCGCGTGAGCGGCGTCTCGTACATCGACACCACCCTCCGGGACCTCGCCACGTACCCGTGGGGGTCGAGCATCGACGCGGACGACCTGGCGGCCGCCGCGTCGGCGCTGGCGGGGGTGGGCGCCGCGGCCATCGAGGCCATCGACCCGCGGTGCGCCCGCGCCGCCCTGGAGCTGCGCACCGAGAGCCCGTGGGACCGCCTGCGGGCGATCGTGCGGCACGCCGGCGCCACCCCGGTGGGCGTGGTGGTGCACGGACGCCTTTTGTGGAACGACCGGCCCGTGGGGGCCGACGTGATCCGCGGGTTCGTGCAGACCGCCGCCGAGAGCGGCGCCCGCCGCATCCGCGCCCTGGATCCGCTGAACCACGCGCCGAACCTGCGGGCCCTCGGCGACGCCGCCGCGAGCCACCGCATGGCGTTCATCCCCACCCTGGTGGCCGCCCCGGCGCCCGGCGTGGACGACGCCCGCTGGGCCGACGAGGCCCGGGCCCTGGGGCAGCTGCCCGGCGTGACCGCCATCTGCGTGAG
>JADLHW010000075.1 GCA_020848615.1 Thermoleophilia bacterium | reverse complement strand
TGAGGGCCAGGTACTTGCTGATGGCCGCGGTCAGGCTGGTCTTGCCGTGGTCGATGTGGCCGATGGTGCCGACGTTGACGTGCGGCTTGGTGCGCTCGAACTTCTGCTTGGCCATCTTGCGTGCGCTGACGACTCCTACGGATGCGGCTTCGCCGCGGAGGGGGTGGAGCCCAGATCGGGACTTGAACCCGAGACCTCTTCCTTACCAAGGAAGTGCTCTGCCGACTGAGCTATCTGGGCCCGGAGCGGGATTCCGGAGGGATGTTGGTGGGCAGGGAGGGAATCGAACCCCCACAGTCGAAGACGGCTGATCTACAGTCAGCGGAGCTCACCACCTGCTCAACCTACCCACGGTTGTCCTGTGCACCTCCCGGGCCGAGGCCCGGTGGCGAAGAGGCGTCATGCACAGGTCCTCTTCAGTTGGAGCCGACGACGGGACTCGAACCCGGAACCGGCGGTTTACAAAACCGCTGCTCTGCCAATTGAGCTACGTCGGCGGCGACGTTGAAGGATACCGCACCCCCCCGTTGCGTGCAAACTCTCCGTCAACCTCAGGCCGAACTCGGTGAGCGTCCCTGACACCTCGCCTGCGGGCGGACCGCACGCCGGCCGATCCGTCGCACCCCTCCCCCAGGGGCCCGTCTTCTCCGGCCGCCCAGCCGACAGCCCTGACCGGGCGGCGTCGCCCCGGGCCATGGGGTGACCAGCTCATCCGGGCTCCTCGCGGATCAGCCGCCGGATGGCCCGACAGCGCCCCGGCGCGGCGGATCGGCCGATGATCAGCGCCGGGCGCGGCGATCGGCGGTCCGGTCGCCACCGGGGATGGGGCGCTTCCGTCAACCCGGCAGCAGGTCGTCGCCGCCCTCCCCGCTCGCTCCCTCGTGCGGGGCGTGGGTGGAGCCCTCCGGGTCCCCGTGCGTCGCGGTCCGGGTGCGCGCCCGGGCGCCAGGGCGCGGTCGCCGCACGAGTGCTTCCATCGCCCTGTCGTCCGGATCGGATGGCTCGGTGATCGGCCCTCTGTCCGTCGTCGTCCCGGTGGCCGGAGACGCCGTGTCGGGCGGCATGGCGGGACGCTGTGCGGAAGCCTCGAACAGCAGGATCGAACCCGCCACGGCGGCATTGAGCGAGGCGACGTGACCGCGCATCGGGATGCGCACCGTGAGGTCGATGCGCCGCCGGATCGCGCCGGAGATGCCATGGCCTTCGCTGCCCACGACGAGCGCCACCGGTCCACGCAGGTCCGCCTCCCGATAGGCCAGCGCGGCGCCCTCATCGGCACCCACCAGTCGCAGGCCCCGCGCACGCAGGTCGACCAGACCCCCGGCAAGGTCCTCCAGGGGCACGAGCAGCAGGTGCTCCACCGCGCCGGCGGAGGCCTTGACGGCCGCCGGCGAGATCGGTGCGGCCCGTCGCGTGGGGAAGAGGACCCCGTGGACGCCGCACGCCTCCGCGCTGCGCAGGAGCGTGCCCACGTTCTGGGGGTCCTCGAGCGAGTCCAGGATGAGCACGAACGGTGCCTCGTCGCGCTCCCGGGCGCAGGCCAGCACCTCATCGAGGGTGGCCCAGCGCCGGGGCTCCACGACGAGCGCCACCCCCTGGTGCCCATCGAAGCCCGCCAGGGACGTGAGCGAGCCGCCCTCGACCTCCACCACCGGGATGCGTAACGTCGTGGCGTGCAGCACGAGCCGCTGGAGGGCGTGGCGGCGATCGGGCACGACCAGCAGCCGACGAGCGGGCCGGCGAGCGGCGAACGCCTCCTCGACGGGCCGCCGGCCGGCGACGAGCTCCTCATCGGCGGCGACATGCGCTGGAGCGGACAGCCCGCTCGGGGGCACGAACCCCCGTGGCAGCGGGGTCGGCCCTGGCCGAGCAGCCGGCCGCCAGGCCCCCGGAACGGGACGGTCGACCGGGCCACGCGGGGCCCGGGCACCGAACGACCGGTCGTCCGGAGGTCCGCCGAGCGGGCCGGCCGGGCCGAGAGGTGGCACATGCCCGCGCGGCCCGGAAGGCCCAGAGGTCCCACCACCGGCCACGCGGCATCCACGAGGGTCCGGACGTCTGCCCCCGGGGTGCGGCTCGCCACGCGGCCGGTCGTGGTCGGCGCGCCCACGACCGGGTTGCGGGGGCCGCGGGTCCCGACGTGATCGATCCGGCGGAGCCGATCGGTCCGCGTCGGGGCGTCCGGGAGGCGCACCCTCCGACCGCGCGTCGTCCGAGTGCCAGGGCTGCGGGCCGGGACGGCGACCGGCGGCGTACGGCCTGAAGCCCGTCGGGTGCGGACCCCGCGGACCCCCGGGTCGCGGTCCATGTCCGGGACCCTCGCGCGGTCCTCGCTCGCGGCGCCTCGGCGTATCCCCCTCCCCACGCGGAGACCGGTCGTCACGCGGCGCCATCGTCGCCTCCGGATGGGTGCCACCGCTGCCCGTCCCTGGTGTCCTCCACCACGATCCCCGCAGCCGCCAGCTCCACGCGGAGCGCATCCGAACGTGGCCAGTCGCGCGCGGCGCGCGCGGCCGCCCGCGCTGCGAGCAGCGCCTGGACCTCCGACGAGGCGACCGGCGGATCGTCCTCGAGCACGCCCAGCACCCGGTCCAGGTCCCGCAGCGTCGCCGCCGCGCTGGCGGCGTCGGCGGTCGACAGCGAGCGCTCCGCGAGGCGCCGGTTCAGTTCGCGCACCAGGTCGAACACCGCGGCGAGCGCGGGCGAGATGCTCAGGTCGTCATCCATCGCCGCCTCGAAGGCCGTTCGCGTTCCCACCAGGAGGGCGGCCAGTGTGCCATCAGCGGGCCGTTCCTCACGGTAGGCGGCCAGCGCGGTCATGAGCGTCGAGAGGCGGTCCACCGCGGCCGTCGCGGCGACCAGGGATGCATCGCTGAACTCCAGTGGCGCCCGGTAGTGCGCGGACAGCAGAGCATACCGCAGCGCGCGCGGGCTCGTGCCGGCGGCAT
>JADLHW010000074.1 GCA_020848615.1 Thermoleophilia bacterium | reverse complement strand
TGCGGGTGTTCTCGGGCTCGCGGCAGGTCAAGGTCGCGCGCAAGCGCGTGAAGCGCGGCGTGAACACCGTCCGCGTGCGCACACCGCGCATCACCGGCACCTACCGGGTGAGCGTCCGCGTGATCGCCACCGGCGGGCGCGTGGACACCGCGTCGTTCCGGCTGCGGGTCGTGCGCCGCCGGTGACATCGACGACCTCGCCGTCCCCGGACCCCGCCTCTCCGGGTCCGGGAACGGCGAGCCGCCCGGGCCGGGCCCTGAGGTTCGACCACCGGTCCGGGCGGCGCTGTCCTCTAGGCTGCCGGGCATGACGCCGGAGGAGCTGGACCGCCTGTACACCCTGCTGCGCGTGCCGTCGGTGAGCGCGCTGCCGGAGCACGTCCCGGACATGGCCCGCGCCGCCGCCCTGGTGGCCGACGAGGTCCGCCGGGCCGGCGGGACCGCGGAGATCGTCACGGGCGACGGCCACCCGCTGGTGGTGGGGGAGGTCCCGCCGTCGGACGGACGCGCCGGCGCACCCCGGGTCATCGCGTACGGGCACTACGACGTGCAGCCCAGCGGGGACCGCGCCCTCTGGACCTCGGATCCGTTCGAGCCCGTCGTGCGTGACGGCGACCTGTACTGCCGCGGCGCCAGCGACGACAAGGGCAACATGTTCATGCTGCTCGCCGCCGTGCAGCGCCTGTCGGCGGCGGGCGCCCTGCCGGTGCATGTGTCGTTCGTGATCGACGGCGAGGAGGAGAGCGGCGGGACGATGGCCGTACGGCACATCGCCGCCGACCCGGCGCCCGCCGCGGCGGCGATCGTGTTCGACACGGCGATGGTCGCCCCGGAGCGCCCATCGGTGTGCTCCGGCCTGCGCGGCCTGGTCTACCGGCGCATCGCGGTGCGCACCGCGGCGAGCGACGCCCACAGCGGCGTGTACGGCGGGGCCGGGCTGAACGCCGCCCACGCGCTCATCGCCCTGCTGGAGCACCTGCGGCCGCACGACGGCCGCCTCGACCCGCGCCTCATGGCGGGGCTCGCCGAGCCCTCCCCGGAGGAGGTCGGGGCGTGGGACGGCCTGCCGCCCGGCGGCGAGGTGCTCGGCGAGGCGGGGCTGCGGCCCGCGGACCCCGCGGCGGCCGCCCAGCTCTACCGGCGGACGCTGGCGATGCCGTCCCTGGACGTGCACGGCCTGGCGTGCGGCGAGCCCACCGCCGTGAAGACCAACCTCCCGGCGGAGGCGACCGCCACGCTGTCATTGCGCGTCGCGCCCGGGCAGGACGCCGCCGCGCTCGCTGACGCCCTGGATGCGCTCATCCGGGACGCCGCCCCCGCCGGCGCCGAGGTCACGATCACCCGGCTCGGGGAGGCGCACCCCGCGCTGATGGACCCCCGCGACCCGGTGGTCGCGGCCGCGATCGCCGCGATCGAGCGCAGCACCGGGTGGCCGTGCGTGCCGGTCCGCTCCGGGGGCAGCATCCCGATCGTCGCGGCGTTCACCGCGAAGGGCATCCCCACGGTGCTCTCCGGCTTCGCCCTCCCGGACGACGGCATCCACGGCCCCGACGAGCACCTGCGGTTCGAGCACCTGGGGATCGGCACGCGGGCGGCCATGGAGATCCTCACCGCGCTGGGCGGCCTGGCGGGCTGCCCGCGGACCGGGACGCGGTCCTCGCCGGAACGCGGTGCCCTGGAACCGCTGTTCCAGGGCGCGGGACGACCCGGACGGGCCTCACCGCCGGGGCACCCCGGCCGGCCGAGCGCCGCCGTCACGCGAGGGTGTCCGTCGCCCCTCGTCGCCCAGCGCGATCGTGCGCCCGGATTCCGCCACGCGCCCGGCGGCGAGAAGGGCCAGGGCCCGCAGCATGCCCGCGTCCGCCGGGTCCCCGACCAGGCCGTTCACACGCAGCCCGCGGCCGTGCCGGGACGCCGCCAGGTCACGGGTGAGGCGGTCGACCGGGCCGTGCAGGGCGGGGGAGGCGGCGACGGTGAGCAGCGCTCCGCCCGGGCGGCGGCAGCGGTGCGCGTGGAGGCATCCGGGACGAGCACCCGGTGCTGGTGCCCAGGGTCGCGAGGGCGGTGGCGACGGGCGGGGCGAGGCGCGACGATGCCCCCGCGACGACGGCCGTGCGTCCCCGGAGCACCGCGGGAGCCCGCTGCATGCCGGACCCCTCCGGATGGTGACGGGGCCCCGGTGACCGGGATGGTGCGCCCTCGCCGGCGACCGGCACGAGGAACCCCGGGTGGCGTTCGTCCACACCTTGCCCGGGGGCGCGTGAGCGCATGATGGGGGCGGTAGTCTCCGCTGTCGGGTCCGGTGCCGTCCGGAGGGCGGTGACCGGCATTCGAACTCAATCTGCGAAGGGAGCCCGATGGCGGAGCTTTGGGGTGGTGAGACCCGGAAGGCGGTCGACAACTTCCCGGTGTCCGGGGAGCGCGTCCCGCTGCCCGTGGTGCGGTGGCTGGGCCGGATCAAGGGTGCCGCAGCCCGCGTGAACGCGGATCTCGGCCTCCTCGACGCCGAGCTCGGCGCCAAGATCGCCGCCGCAGCCGACGACGTTGCCGCCGGCAAGCATGACGACCAGTTCCCGATCGACGTCTTTCAGACGGGTTCCGGGACCTCGTCGAACATGAACGCCAACGAGGTGCTCGGGAACCTCTCCGGCGCGCACCCGAACGACCACGTCAACATGGGCCAGAGCTCGAACGACGTGTTCCCGTCGGCCGTGCACCTCGCCGCCCTTCAGGAGGTCGTCGAGCGGCTCGTCCCGGCCCTCGAGCACCTGCAGGCCGAGTTCGCCGCGAAGGCCGTGGACTTCAAGGACATCGTGAAGTCCGGCCGCACGCACCTCATGGACGCCGTCCCGGTGACCCTGGGGCAGGAGTTCGCCGGCTACGCGGCGCAGATCGCCGAGGGCGCCGCACGGGTGAAGGACGCCACCCCGCGGCTCGGCAAGATCCCGCTCGGCGGGACCGCCACCGGCACCGGCCTGAACAGCCACCCGGAGTTCAGCGACCGCGTGCGGGCGAAGCTGGTGGAGGACACCGGCCTGCCGATCTCCGCGCCGGCCCACCCGTTCGAGGCCCAGGGCAACCGCGACGGCCTGGTCGAGATGTCCGGGGCGCTGAAGGTCGTGGCCGTGTCCCTCACGAAGATCGCGAACGACCTGGCGCTCATGGGCTCCGGCCCGCGCGTCGGCATCGGCGAGCTGTTCCTGCCGGAGCTGCAGAAGGGCTCCTCGATCATGCCGGGCAAGGTCAACCCGGTCATCCCGGAGGTCGTCCTGCAGGTGGCCGCCCAGGTCATCGGCAACGACACCGCGATCACGATCGGCGGCATGCAGGGCCAGTTCGAGCTGAACGTCCGCATCCCGCTGATGGCGCGGAACCTCCTGCAGTCCATCCACCTGCTCACCAGCGCCTCCACGATGCTGGCGGACAAGTGCGTGAACGGCCTGCAGGCGAACCTCGCCGGCTGTGAGGCCAGCGCGGAGGGCACCCTCGCGACCGCCACCGCCCTGAACCCGTACATCGGGTACGACAAGGCCGGTGAGATCGTGAAGGCCGCGACCGCCAACGGCCGTCCGCTGCGTGAGGTCGCGCGCGAGCACGGCGTGGACGAGGAGACCCTCTCCAAGGCCCTGAACCTGCGGGAGATCGCCGCCGGTTCCGGGTTCGCCGAGTGAGATGACCCCGGGCCGGGGCGGCGTGGGCGACGACGCGCACGCCGCCTCCCCGGGCACCCCGGGTGCCCCGCCGGACGGCGGGGCGATGCGGGCCGCCGAACGCGAGGCCCGGGACGAGGCCGCGCCGTTCGCGACCCTCGCCGCCGCCCTGCTCCTGGGGCTTGCCCTGGTGAGCCACCGTGCCGGATGGGCGCTGGCCGGGGGCCTCGGATGGTGGGTGTGGCTCTCCGCCGCCGTGCCGCAGGTGCTGCTCGCGGTGACCCTCCTGGCGGGCCTCGGAGCCGGTGTCGCGACGCGGGCCGTGCGCCGCCGCACCGTCCAGTGCCTGCTGGCCCTGGTCCTGGCGATCCAGATCTTCGCCGTGGCGCTCCTGGTGGCGTCCCTGCTGGAGACCGGGACGCACATCGGCGGCGGGCAGCTGCTGCTGTCCGCGGTGACGGTGTGGCTCACCGACACCGTCGCGTTCGGCCTGGTGCTGTGGGAACTGGACTGCGGGGGGCCGGTGCCCCGCGCCCTCCGGCCGCGGACCACCCCGGACATCCAGTTCCCGCAGGACGACAACCCGGCGATGGCGCGTCCCGGCTGGCGGCCGGGACTGGTGGACTACCTGTACGTGTCCCTCACGAACTCCATCGCGTTCAGCCCCACCGACGCCATGCCGCTCACCCACTCCGCGAAGGCCGTGATGGCCCTCGAGTCGTGCCTGTCGATCGTGGCGATCCTGGTGGTCGCCGCCCGCGCCGTGAACATCCTCGGCTGATGCCGCCGCGCGAGTCGATCACCCCCGGGGAGGCCCGCCGCGCCGCGATCGCCGCCCAGGGGCTGGCGGCGCCCCGCCCCGCGGGTCCCGTGAACCTGGGGCACCTGCGGCGCATGCTGGACCGGGTCGGGGTCATCCAGATCGACTCCGTGAACGTCCTGGCCCGCGCCCACGAGCTGGTGGTGTGGTCGCGGCTGGGGAACCACCCCCGTGACCTGCTGGCGCGCCTGCACGCCGCCGGCGGGGCGGTGGAGCTGTGGGCGCACGAGGCGTCGATCGGCCCGCCCGGGCTGCACCCGCTGCTGCGCTGGCGCATGGCCCGCCCGCACCAGTGGGGCGGCCTGGCGCGGCTGGGCCGCGAGCGCCCCGAGCTCCTGGACGAGGTGGAGGCGGCCGCACGGGAGCGGGGGCCCATCACCGCCGCCGACCTCGGCCCCACGGGCCGGCGGGGCCCGTGGTGGGGGTGGGATCACGCCAAGCAGGCCCTGGAGGTCCTGTTCTGGCACGGCCGGCTCGCCGCCCGCCGCCGCCCGGACTTCGCCCGGCTCTACGACCTCCCGGAGCGGATCCTCCCGCCCGGGGTCCTGGATGCCCCGGTGCCGGACCCGGAGGCCGCGCACCGGGAGTTGCTGGTCCTCGCCGCCCGGTCGCTCGGCGTCGGCACGGCCGGCGACCTGGCGGACTACCACCGGCTCTCCCGGCGGGAGGTGGTTCCCCGCCTCGCCGAGCTCGTCGACGACGGCCGCCTGGTCCCGGTGCGCGTGCGCGGCTGGAACGAGGCCGCGTACCTCCATCCCGACGCCCGGATCCCCCGCCGGACCTCCGCGGCGGCCCTCCTCGCCCCGTTCGATCCCCTGGTCTGGTGCCGTCCCCGCGTCGAGCGGATGTGGGGCATGCGCTTCCGCCTCGAGATCTACGTGCCCGCCGAGAAGCGCGTCCACGGGTACTACGTCCTGCCGTTCCTCCTCGGCGAGCGCCTCGCGGCCCGCGTCGACCTGAAAGCCGACCGCAAGGCGGGGGTCCTCCTCGTCCGCGCCGCCCACCTCGACGACGGCGACGCGCACGAGGTCGCCGCCGCCCTTGCCACCGAGCTCCGCGGCATGGCCGGGTGGCTGGGCCTCACCGGCGTCCGCGTCGATCCCCGCGGCGACCTCGCGCCCGCCCTCTCCGCGGCCCTCACCTGAGGGCCCCCGCCCCGGGTGGACGGGGACCGGGCCCGCAGGGCCCACCGGGGGAAACGGGAATGACCACTCGGTGGAGAACCGCATGGACATGCGGATGCCGGGGCGTGCGGTGAATGTGCAATTGAACGCCCGCGTGTGCAATTGCACACTCCCGGCCACCCGCCGGCGGCTGAGCTCCTTGGGCGCGGCCAGGGCGGGGGAGGCCCCTGGGGGGACCTCACGGCTCGTGGCACGAGTGGTCGGAAAGGGCCGCTTTCGCGTGTCCGCGGGGGCATCGCCGGCTCGGCCCGGTCCTGGGTGGTCGCGCGCATCCCGGGCGTGGGTTGGCACCCTTTCGGCCGATTCTCCCCGGTGACCGGCCGACGGCCCCAGCGGACCGCCGCGGCGCTCGTGAGCGTTCCCCGTCTCGGCGGCCCGGGGCGGGGCCGCCGAGACGGTCCGGGGTGGGTCAGGCCGCGACCTCGGCGGGGGCGCGGACCTCGCGGGCGAAGGCGCGGCCCGCGTCGATGACGGTCTGGAAGACGTTGGCCTTGGGGGTGACGAACCGGGGGGGCTCGGGGAGCTGGCCGATGAGGTCGGTGGACACCAGGACCTGGCCGTCGGTGCCGATGCCGGCGGCGATGCCGATGGTGGGGGCGGCGACCGCGGCGGTGACGCGGGCGGCGACGTCCGGGTCGACGGCCTCGATGACGATGGCGTAGCAGCCGGCGGCGTCGAGGGCGCGGGCGTCGGCGAGGATCTGATCGGCCTCGTCCTGGGTCTTGCCGCGGCGGCGGCGCTCGGTGTGGGTTTGGGGGAGGAGCCCGACGTGGCCCATCACGGGGATGCCGGCGGCGATGATCGCCTCCACCTCGGGGATGAGGGCGCCCTCCAGCTTCACCGAGTCCGCGCCGGCGGCGACGATCGCGCGGGCGCTCTCGATCGCCTCGGCGGGGGTGCGGTACGTGTCGGCGGGCATGTCGCCCACCACGTGGGTGCGGGTCACGCCGTTGCGGACGGCCAGGACGTGGTGGCACATCATCGCCAGGCTCACCTCACGGGTGGTGGCGAACCCCAGCTCGACCTCCCCGAGGCTGTCGCCGACCAGGATGAGGTCGAGGCCGCAGCCGTCCAGGGCGAGGGCGGTGGGGTAGTCGTAGGCGGTGAGCATCGCCAGGCGGCGGCGCCCCTTGGCGGAGTGGAGCTGCTCCGGGGTGAGACCGGTGCGCTCGGGGGTGAGGGGGTTCTGGACCCCGTACATGCGTCAGCCCTCCTGCCAGGAGGCCGGCACGGCCTCCAGCGCGGACATCTGGGTGTTGTTCTCGTCGACGTGGACCACGAGGGGCTCGAAGCCCCGGCAGTCCTCCTCGGCGTACTGGGCGTAGGTGATGACGATGACCAGGTCGCCGGGCTGGGCCAGCCGGGCCGCGGCGCCGTTCAGACAGATCGCCCCGCTGCCGCGGGGACCTTCGATGGCGTAGGTCTCGAGCCGCGCGCCGTTGTTGATGTTCACCACATGCACGTGCTCGTACGGCTGGATGTCAGCCGCCTCGAGGAGGTCCGTGTCGATCGTGATGCTGCCGACGTAGTTGAGGTTCGCGTCGGTGACGGTCGCCCGATGGATCTTGCTCTTCATCATCGTGCGGGAGATCGGCGCCACGTGGGCCCTCCGGGTCAGTTGGGTCGGATCGGGGTGTTGTCGATCAGGCGGGCCGGGCCCACCTTGGCCGCCACACACAGCGTGGCGGGGCCATCCAGGGTCGTGATCGGACGGAACGTGTCCGGGTCGACCAGCGCGGCGTAATCCGGCGCCACGCCGGGCGTGTCCTCCATGACCGCCATCGCCGCCGCCTCGATGCGGCGCCCGTCGCGTTCCCCCGCCTCGGCGGCGGCCCGCGCGGCCGCCAGGCCGCGCGACAGGGCCAGCGCCGCGGCCCGGTCCTCCGGACCGAGGTACGCGTTGCGGCTGCTCATGGCCAGTCCATCGGCCTCGCGCACCGTGGGGACGACCTCCATGCCGATGTCGTCCAGGTGCAGGTCGCGCATCATGCGGCGCACCACCGCGACCTGCTGGGCGTCCTTCTGCCCGAACAGGACCCGGTCGGGCCGGACCATGAGCAGGAGCTTCGCGACGACCGTCGCCACGCCGTCGAAGTGCCCGGGGCGGATCGCGCCCTCCAGGCCGTCCGACGGCCCGCCGACGGTGACCGTGGTGGCGAACCCCTCCGGGTACACCTCCTCCAGCCCCGGGGCGAAGATCCACCCGGCGCCCGCGGACCCCGCGAGCGCCGCATCCCGCGCCTCCTGGCGCGGGTAGCGGGAGAAGTCCTCGTTCGGCCCGAACTGCGTGGGGTTCACGAAGACGCTCACGATCACGCCGCTGCCGTCCCTCGCGGCCTCCCGCACCAGGGCGAGGTGCCCCTCGTGGAGCGCCCCCATGGTGGGGACGAACGCGACGCCGCGGCCCTGCGCGCGGATGGCGGTGCCCGCGTCCCGGATCCCGGTGACGGTGCGCACGACCGCGGGCTGGCCCGGGGCGAGGACGGAGTGAGGTGTGTGGTCGGTGGTCGGTGCGTGCATGACCCACCTGCCGCCGCTGGTGCGGCGTTCGGCGGAACATCGCTGCGTGATGGGGACGGCGGACCGTCCACCTCCCCGGACCGGGGCTCCAACTCCGCGTCTGAAGGGCGGATGCCGGGCTGGCCGTGAAGGCGGCGCCAGTGTACGCCCGCCGCGAACCACTCAACAAGGGGTCCGCGAGGACTTCACCGAATCATCGCCGTCCGTTCCCCGGGGTAGTTTCCCCGCATGGACGGCGCGCCGGACGCATCGTCGGCCCGCGTGGCCGAGCTGGAGGCCTACCACCGCGACCACGTCCTCGGATGCGTGCGCTGCCCGCTGAGCGAGGGGCGCACCCAGGTGGTCGCCGGCAGCGGCAGCCCGGAGGCGCGGATCATGTTCGTGGGCGAGGCCCCCGGCTACCACGAGGACCGCACGGGCGTGCCGTTCGTGGGCCAGGCCGGCAAGCTGCTGGACGGTCTGCTGGAGGGCATCGGATTGCGCCGCGACGACGTGTTCGTCGCGAACGTCCTCAAGTGCCGGCCGCCGGGGAACCGCGACCCGCAGCCCGCCGAGATCCGGGCCTGTGAGGAGCACCTGTTCCGGCAGGTCGGGATCATCCGCCCCGCGCTCATCTGCACCCTGGGCAACTTCGCGACCAAGCTGCTGTCCGGCCGGCCGGACGGGATCTCCAAGGTCCACGGCTGCGAGCTGCCCCTGGAGATCGGCGGGCAGCCGACGCTGCTGTACCCGTTGTTCCACCCGGCGGCGGCCCTCTACACCCGGGCGATGCTCGCCACCCTGGAGGAGGACTTCGCCCGCATCCCGGCGCTCGTCGCGCGGGCCGGCGAGGTGGCGGGCGCGGCGCCCACGCCCGTGGTCCCGGAGCCCGCGGCGATGCCGGCCGCACCCCCACCGGCGGCGCGGGACGCCGACCCCGCCGAGCAGCTCGGCCTGTTCTGACGCCGTGGAGGCCGTGGGCGAGCTGGTCTCCGGGTCACCGGAGGCCACCGGGGCGATCGGCGAGGCGCTCGCGGGGTGGGTCGCGCCCGGCGACGTGGTGCTGCTGCGCGGTGAGGTGGGCGCCGGCAAGACCACCCTGGTGCGGGCCGTGGCCCGGGCCCTGGGCGTCGGCGGGCCCGTCACCAGCCCCACCTTCACGCTCGCCCAGCGCTACGCCGGGCGCCTGGAGCTGCTCCACATCGACGCGTACCGGCTGTCGGGGGCCGACGACGAGGAGCTGGGCCTGCTGCTGGACGGGGCGGCCGACGCCGTCACGTTCATCGAGTGGCCGGAGGCCCTCGCCGCGGGCCTCCCGGAGGCCGCCGTCACCGTGGACCTCGAACATCTGGGGGGTCATGGGCGGTTGGTACGTTTCACCTGCGGCGATCCGCGCCGTGCCGCCGAACTGGGCCGGATCCTTGACGACCTTCGCGCTCGACACATCGACGACGAGCCCGAGCCTGGCCCTCGCCCGTGACGACCGGGTGCTCGCCGAGCTGTGGCTGGCCCCCGCCCCCGAGGCGGGCCGCCGCGTGCTCGAGGCCGCCCACCACCTGATGGCCGCCGCCGGCGTGGACGTGCGGGACCTCACGCGGATCGTGGTGGGCGTCGGCCCGGGCGGCTTCACGGGCCTACGGATCGGCCTGGCCACGGCCCTCGCGCTGGGTCAGGCGCTGGACGCCGAGGTGGTGGGTGCGTCGTCGCTGGAGGCCCTCGCCCAGGGCATCGCGGACGCATCCGGCGCCCAGGTCGTCGTGCCCGTCACCGACGCCCGCCGGCGGGAGGTCTTCACCGCCGCCTACCGGGTCACCCCTGACGGCGGCCTCACCGAGATCCTGCCGCCCGCGGCGGTGCCCGTCGCCCAGATGCCCGGGCACCTGGCGGCGCTGGGCGGCGACGTCGCGGTCGCCGGCACCGGCGCGGCATTGCTGGAGGACCTCCCGGCGGGCGTCCGCGCCCTGCCGGAGCGGTCACCGGGGCACCGCCTGCCGGCGGGGGCGCTGGTGCGGCGGGTCGCGGCGGGCACCGGCCTGCCGGCGGCACCGGTGTACGCCAGGCTGCCGGACGCCGAGGTGAACCGCCTGCGCGCCGTCGGGACGGCGGGCCGATGACACGGCGGAAGACCCGGGCCGTGGGCGAGGCGGTCACCGAGCAGCCGCCGGCGAAGGTGCGGCTCATGCGGGCCCGCGACGTGCAGCAGGTGCTCGGCATCGAGCAGGTCATCTCGGCGACCCCGTGGCCCCGGCACATGCTCCTGTCCGAGCTGGGCCGGCCCGGCACCATCGACCTGGTCACGGTGGAGGGCGCCGCCGAGATCGTGGGGTACGTCCTCGCCTCCCGGTACGCCGACGTCTGGCACATCCTGAACGTCGCGACCCGCCCCGACCGCCGCCGCCGCGGCATCGCCCGCCGCATGCTGGAGGACCTGTTCGACCGGGCCGCGAGCAAGCCGCACCTCGGCTACACGCTGGAGGTGCGGGTCTCGAACGGCGGCGCGATCCGGCTGTACAAGGATCTGGGGTTCGCCGAGCACGGGATCCGGCCGGGCTACTACTCCGACAACGGCGAGGACGCCGTCATCATGTGGCGGTCCGGCGCGCCGGACGACATGCACGGGATCTCCGGAT
The DNA here is from genome assembly GCA_020848615.1 of Thermoleophilia bacterium. GTDB lineage: Bacteria > Actinomycetota > Thermoleophilia > Miltoncostaeales > Miltoncostaeaceae. Next base: position 45,237 of record JADLHW010000074.1, on the reverse strand, counting down.
GATCGACGGCCCGGTCCTCGCCATCGAGACCTCCTGCGACGAGACCGCGGCCGCGGTGGTCGAGGGCCGGTCCGTGCGCTCGTCGGTGGTGGCCTCACAGGCCGAGCTGCACGCGCCGTACGGCGGCGTGGTGCCGGAGGTCGCCGCCCGCCATCACCTCGGCACCGTGAACGCCGTGGTCGACCGGGCCCTGGACGACGCCGGCCTCACCCTGGACGACGTGCGCTGCATCGCCGTGACGCAGCGCCCCGGGCTCATCGGGGCGCTGCTGGTGGGGGTCGCCACCGCCAAGGCGCTTGCGTACGCCACGGCCAAGCCCCTGGTGTGCGTCGACCACCTCGCGGGCCATGTTTGCGCCGCCTGGCTGGAGCCCGTCGCCCTGGACCCCCCGTTCGTGAGCCTCATCGCCTCCGGCGGGCACACGCGCCTGGACCTGGTGGAGGACTGGTCCGCGCCGCGCACCCTGGGGCAGACCATCGACGACGCCGCGGGCGAGGCCCTCGACAAGGGCGCCCGCCTGCTGGGCCTGGGATACCCCGGCGGCCCCGCCCTGGAGCGCCTGGCCGCCGGCGGGGACCGCACCGCCCACGACTTCCCCGTGGCGCTCGGCGGCCGGAAGGCCCGGGACTTCAGCTTCGCGGGCGTGAAGACCTCCCTGCTGTACCGCGTGCGGGGCCGCGACGACATCGGCGACGCCGAGCGCGCCGACCTGGCCGCCTCCTACCAGGAGGCCGTGGTGCGGCCCCTGGCGGAACGTCTCGTGGACGCGGCGCTCGAGCACCGGGTGCCGGCCGTCGCCCTGGGCGGCGGCGTCGCCGCGAACGGCCGCCTGCGGGAACTGGTGGAGGACCTCGCCGCACGGCGCGGCCTGCGGGTCGCGGTGCCCGACCGGGCGCTGTGCACCGACAACGCCGCGATGATCGCCGCCGCCGCCCACTTCGCCCCCGTCATCCCGTGGCCGGAGGACCTGGCCACCGACGCCATGCCCACCGCGCCGCCCGGCGGCATCGCCGCATGAGGCGCCGCCGCGTCGCGCTCGGCGCCGCCGGCGGCGTGGCCGCCCTGGCCGTCGCGGTGGCCGCGGTGGGGCAGGGGGACGGCACGACCCCCACGGGCCCCGTGCCGGAGGAGCGTCCCGGCGACGCCGCGCGCGTGGAGGGCCTGGCGGCCGCGGCGGCATGGGCGGACTCCATCGGCGCGGTCCGCTCGCCCCGGCTCCCGGACCCCGGTGACACCGAGCACCTGGTGGTGCTGCTCGATGGCCCGGGGGCCGCGTGGCGGACGCCCGCCCAGCGGGCCGCGGCCGCCGCCGACATCAGCCGCCGCCAGGCGGAGCTGGAGCCGGCGATCGCCGCCCTGGGCGGGGTGGTCACCGCGCGGTGGCGGGTCACCGTGGCCGGCATGGCCGTGGAGGTCCCCGCCGGACGCGCCGACGCCGTCGCCGCGCTGCCCGGCGTGCGCGGCGTCGCGCCCGCCGGCTACCTGGCGCCCGCCGCCCGCGGCACCGGCCCGGCGGGCCCATCGGCCGGCGAGGACGCGGAGGACCTGCCCGGCGGGGTGCGCCCCGCGCACATCGCCCTCATCGACACCGCCCTCGACCCCCGCACCCCCCAGCTGGGCGGCGGGATCGGCCCGACGTACCCCGTCATCGGCGGGGCCGACCTGGTGGACGGCGACGCCGATCCCACCGTCGGCGACGGCGCCGCCAACTGGGAGGCGCACGGCACGCAGATGGCCGGCCTGGTGCTGCGCTCCCCGGCGCTCGCGGGCCTGCCGCCCCAGCGCGTGCCGCGGCTCCTGGCGTACCGCGTGGTGTCCGCCGAGCGGGTCGGCGGGCAGGAGCTGCCCCTGGCGCGCACCGACCGCGTGGTCTCGGCGATCGAGCGGGCCGTGGACCCTGACGGCGACGGCGATCCCGCCGACCGCGCCGACGTGCTGCTCATCGGCCTGGCCGGGGGCTTCGCCGGCGGCGGGGAGGACCCCGTCGCGCTCGCGAGCGACGGCGCCACGCGTGCCGGCGCCCTGGTCGTCGCCCCGGCGGGCAACGACGGACCGACCTACGCGCGCCTCGGCAGCGTCGGCCAACCCGCCGCCGGGAGCCGCGTGCTCACCGTCGGCGGCCTGGCGGGCGCCGACGCCCCGCGGCAGGCCCGCCTGCACGTCGACGTGGGCCCGGCGGGCGCCGACCTCGCACCCCTGCCGCTCCTGGGGCCCGACCCGGTGTCCGGCCCGGTGCGCGTGGTGAGCCTGCCCGGGCAGGGCGGCCCCGGTCCCGGCACCGACGCCGCCGAGTACGCCGCGGCGGCCGCCTCCGGCGTCGATGTGCGCGGGGCCCTGGTCATCGTGAGCCGCGGCGGCGGCACGTGCCAGGAGACGGCGCAGGCCGCCGCGGCCGCCGGCGCCGCGGCCGTGCTGGTGTGGGACCGGGCCGGCGTGGGGGTGTTCCCCAGCGGCGCCTCCGACGGGGGCCCGGTGATCCCCGTCCTCGGCGCCGGCCGCGACCAGGGACAGGCCCTGTCCGATCTCGTGGCGGGGCAGGCCGTCACGACCGGCGGCATCGCCGTGCTGCCGCGGGAGGCCGCGCCCGCCACCGTCGCCTCGTTCTCGTCCACGGGCCCCACCGCCGACGGCCGCGTCAAGCCGGAGCTCGTGGCCCCCGCCGTGGAGGTGCCCACCGCCTGGCCGCCCGGCCCCGGGGGCGAGCCGCGCAGCGCGACGATGACCGGCACGTCCGCCGCGGCGGCGCCGGCGGCCGCCCTGGCGCTGCGCACGCGCATCGACCGGCCGGAACTGACCCCCGAGGAGGTCCGCGCCCTGCTGGTTGCGTCCGGCGACCCGCTGCCCGACGTCCGGATGGTGGCGCAGGGGGCGGGGCGGCTCACCACGCCCGGGACCCCGGCGGCGGTCCTGCGGCCGCCCATCCTCACCGCCGCCTCGCGGCCCGGCACCCCGCGCGTCGACGCCGTGGTCACCGACCTGGCCGGCACGGGCGGCACATACCGCCTGGTGGTGCTGTCCGCCGCGGGGCGTCCGGTCACGCTGGGACCGAGGGTCGTCGTGCCCGCCGGCGGACGCGCGTCGGTGACGGTCACGCTGCCGGTGCGCCGGCGTGGGTGGAGCGGCCGGGTGGCGGTGGTGGAGGACGCGACGAGCCGGGTGGTGTCGGTGTCGCCCGCCGCGACGTTCCCGCCGCGGCGCGTGCAGACCCAGGAGCTCGGCGTGCCCCACGTGACCCTGGGCGACGGCGTCGCGCAGGTCGCCGTGCGCATCGGCCGCCTCGCGCGCGACGGCGACCGCATCCTCAGCTCCCCGCTCCGCGATGTGCGCCTGGAGTTCGTCCCCGTGGACGGGTCCGAGCCCCTGGTGGCCGCCGGCCTGGGCGGCAGCCAGGACTGGCCGGCGGGCACCTACCAGTTCGTGCTGTCCCGGCGGCTCCCCACCGGCGGCACGGTGCCGCAGGGCCGCTACCGGCTGCGGGTCGAGGCGAGGACGGCCGAGGGCAGGCAGGTGTCATCGGAATCGGCGGTATTCGCCCTGCGGTGAGCCCGGCGTGACATAGTGGCACTCGGCACTTGCGGCGGTGCGGGCCGCCACGTAGTTTGCAACGCGTTGTCACAAAGCCGGAGCAGTCCATGGCCGCAGATCGTCTGACCCTCGGAGTCGCCGCCCGCCTCTCCAGGTACCTCCAGGTCCTCACCCAGGCGAAGAAGATGGGCAAGACGAGCATCAGCTCGCAGGCCATCTCCGAGTACACGGGGGTGAACCCCACGCAGATCCGGCGGGATCTGTCGGGGTTCGGCAAGTTCGGCAAGCGCGGCGTCGGCTACGACATCGACAGCCTCATCGAGCAGATCCGCAAGATCCTGCGGACCTCCGGCACGCACAACATCGCGCTGTTCGGGGCGGGCAACCTGGGGCAGGCCATCGCGTCGTCCAGCGTGTTCGCGGACCACGGCTTCCGGATCTCCGCGATCTTCGACGTCGATCCGGGCCGCGTGGGCAGCAAGGTGGGGGACATCACGGTCCGCCACTACGACGAGCTGGGCGAGGTCGCCGCGTCCGACGGGATCATGGTGGGCGTGCTCGCGGTACCCGGCGAGGTGGCCCAGCAGGTCGCCGACGACCTGGTCGCCGCCGGGGTGAAGATCATCTTCAACTACAGCGACGCGCTGCTGTCGGTGCCGTCGGATGTGACCGTCCACACGTCCAGTCCCGCGGTCGAGCTCCTGTACGCGCTCTACTTCTACCTGTCGTAGGCGGCGGCCCGCCGCACCTGCCACACTTCGCCGGCGTGGCCAGCGACTCCACCTCCGCGATCCTGTCGGGCGTCCGTGAGCGCTTCGACGCCTCGACCGACTTCACCGTCGGGCTCGAGGAGGAGTTCCAGCTCCTCGATCCCGTCACCCTGGGGCTGGTCAACCGGTTCGAGGAGTTCATCGCGGCCGCGGAGCCGCCGCTGCGGGAGCGCCTGGCCGGTGAGCTCATCGCCGCCGAGGTGGAGTTCAAGACCCAGGCCCACGACACCCTCGCCCCCGCGGCCCGCCAGCTGCTGCAGGGCCGCCTGGACGTCATCGCGCACGCCGAGCGCCTCGGGATCGCCGTCGGGATCACCGGGACGCACCCCTTCAGCCCGTGGCAGGACCAGCGCATCATCGACACGCCGCACTACCGGCTGGTGGAGGGCGAGCTGGGCTACATCGCCTGGGTGAACAACACCTGGGCGCTGCACCTGCACTGCGGGGTGCGCGGCGCCGACCGGGCGGTGCGCGTCTCGACCGCGATGCGCAGCGTGCTGCCGGAGCTCCTGGCGCTGTCGGCGAACAGCCCGCTGTACGTGGGACGCGACACGCGGCTGGCCTCCGCGCGCACCCAGATGTTCGTGAAGAGCTTCCCGCGGTGCGGCGTCCCCGACGCCTACACCAGCTGGGACGACTACGCGGCGCACGTGCGCCTGCTGGAGTCCACCGGCTCGATCGTGGAGAGCACCCAGATCTGGTGGAGCGTCCGGCCGCACCACGCCTTCGGCACCGTGGAGGTGCGGATCTGCGACGGGCAGACCGAGGCCGGCGACGCCCTGGCCCTGGCCGCCCTGTCGCTCGCCTGCATCGCCGGGTTCTGCGCCGACGCCGATGAGGGCCGGCCCCTCCCGGTGCACGCGCGGGGCCTCATCGACGAGAACATGTGGCGTGCGCAGCGCCACGGCCTCGAGGGCAGCCTCATCGACCTGGACCGCGGCGTGGAGCGCTCCGCTGCGGAGGCCGTCAACGCGCTGCTGGAGCGCACCGAGCCGCACCACGCGCGGCTCGGCCTCACCCCGTTCCTGGCGCGCATCGAGACGATGCTCGCCGAGGGCGGCGGCGCCGCCCGGCAGCGGGCGCTGATGACCGCGCACCGGGGCGACCTGCGCGCGGTGCACGCCGCCGCGGTGGAGCGCACCAGGGAGTCCGCGAACGAGATCCTGTCAACGCTGACCGCGGGAGTGAACGCGTGAGCGACGAGCCGACGACCGCCGGGGACGACCCCGGCGAGGAGCGCATGCCGACCCCGGAGGAGGTGGCCGCCCAGTTCGTCCACCGGCTCGGCCGCACCCCGGTGCGCGACATCCTCATGCAGACCATGGCGACCATGAACGACGTGGCGGGCATCCGGATGGGCCTCGGCCCCGAGGGCGACGAGGTGAAGGACATGGCGCAGGCCCGCCTGGCCATCGAGACCATCCGTGCCCTGCTGCAGCTCACCGAGCGCGAGGTGGGCGCCGCCGCGGTGCGGCCGTTCACCGAGCCCCTCGCGGCGCTGCAGATGGCGTACGCGCAGATCGCGGAGGCCGACCGCAGCGCCGGCCAGGACGTGCCGCCGCCGCCGGAGCCGCCGCAGCCGGACCCCGCGTCCCGGCTGTGGACGCCGCCGGGCGCGCGCTAGGAGCCACCGTGGCCGGGCCGGTCGCGGAGATCGGGGTGTTCGGGGGCTCGGGCTTCACCTCGCTGCTCGACGACGTCGAGCGGGTGGAGGTCGACACCCCGTACGGCCCGCCGTCGGCGCCGCCGGCGGTGGGGGAGATCGGCGGGCGCCGGGTGGCGTTCATCCCCCGGCACGGGGAGCGGCACCAGTTCCCGCCGCACGCCATCGACTACCGGGCGAACGTGTGGGCGATGCGGGAGCTCGGGGTGTCGTGGATCCTCGGCCCGTGCGCGTCCGGGAGCCTGCAGCCGCACGTGCGGGTGGGGGACTTCGTGGTGTGCGACCAGTACGTCGACCGCACCTCCGGTCGCCGCGACACCTTCTACGACGGCCCGGAGGCCGTCCACGTGTCGTCCGCCGACCCCTACAGCCCCGTCCTGCGGCAGCTGCTGGTGCAGGGATGCCGCGAGCTCGGCGTCCCGGTGCACGACGGCGGGACGGTCGTCGTGATCCAGGGCCCGCGGTTCTCCACCCGGGCGGAGTCCCGGTGGTTCACGCAGATGGGGTGGGACGCGATCAACATGACCGCCTACCCGGAGGCCCACCTGGCGCGGGAGCTGGAGCTCGCCTACGCCAGCGTCGCGCTCATCACCGACTACGACGTGGGGCTGGAGGGCACCGAGGGCCTGCCGCCGGTCACCGCCGACGAGGTGGTGCGCGCGTTCACCGCCAACAACGCCCGGGTGCGTGAGCTCATCGCCCGGGTGATCCCGCGCATCCCCGCGGAACCCGACCCGCACTGCGCGAACGCCCTGGACGGCGCCCGGCTCTGACGGTGCCCGCCGGTGGCGCCGGCGACGGCGTCACAATCATCCCGTGTTCCGCCGGGACGGAGGCGACGATGGCGACATGCCTGCTGTGCGAGACGGTGACGGACGCCCCGGAGGCCGCGCTGCGGGCGGTAACGGGGGGGTGCGTCTGCACGTGGTGCGCGAGCGCGGTGCGCACCCTCCTGGCGGACGACTTCGTGACGTTCGGGAGCCAGACCGAGTCGAGCGGGCCCGGCGGGCCGGGCGTGTCACGCCGCGTCGAGCTCCGGCGTGCGGACCGGGCCACGTCGCGCTGTTCGTGCTGCGCGGGCGAGCCGTGCCCGCCGATGGTCGTCGCCGGGAACGGGGCCGTGCTGTGCGGCGGCTGCGTCGAGCGGTGCCGGCACGACGGGCCGGACCCGGGCTGACCACGGGGCGCCGCGCCGCCAACGGCGTCTGAGCCCGTGTGGTAGAAAGCCCGCGGCTTTTCGGGCCCTTCCCCCTGTGCTGCCCGCGTGTCGACACGGGCGGCGGGGAGGGGCCCCGATCACGCCGGGCGGGTCGGCTTCCCCGCCCGACGCACTCGGAGATTTCGGAGGACGCACTTGGCCGACTTCCTGTCGGACAACACAGCATTGCTCGCGGTGATCTGTGGTCTCGTCGCCGTCGCGTACGGCATCGGGCTCACCGCATACCTGCTCAAGCAGCCCGCCGGGAACGAGCGGATGCAGGAGATCGCGAAGGCCGTCCAGGAAGGCGCTCAGGCGTACCTGACCCGCCAGTACACGATCATCGCCGGCGTGGCGGTCGTGCTGTTCCTGGCGATCGGCCTGCTCGGCTCCGCGGTCGACTCCAGCCTGCTGGGCTGGAAGGCCGCGATCGGCTTCCTCATCGGCGCGATCGCGTCCGGTGCAGCCGGCTTCATCGGCATGAACGTCTCGGTACGCAGCAACGTGCGCACCGCGGAGGCCGCCCGCGGCGGCCTGGGCAAGGCGCTCGGCGTGGCCTTCAAGGGCGGCGCGGTGACGGGCCTGCTCGTCGTCGGCCTCGGCCTGCTGGCCGTCGCCGGATACTTCCTCGCGCTCGGCGGTGACGCTGAGGACGCCATCCCGCTCGTCGGCCTGGCGTTCGGCGGCTCGCTCATCAGCGTGTTCGCCCGTCTTGGCGGCGGCATCTTCACCAAGGGCGCCGACGTCGGCGCCGACCTGGTCGGCAAGGTCGAGGCGGGCATCCCGGAGGATGACCCCCGCAACCCGGCCGTGATCGCCGACAACGTCGGCGACAACGTCGGCGACTGCGCCGGCATGGCCGCCGACCTGTTCGAGACCTACGCGGTGACCACCGTGGCCGTCATGTTCCTGGGGTACCTGTTCTTCCAGGTGCCGGGCTGGGACGGCATCAACGCCGTCATCTACCCGCTGGCCCTCGGCGGCATCTCGATCTTCGCCTCGATCATCGGCACGTGGTTCGTCCGCGTCCGCGAGGGCGGGTCGGTCACGATGGCGCTCTACACGGGCCTCGGCGTCGCCGCGGTCCTGTCCGCGCTGGGCTTCCTGCCCCTCACCAAGTGGCTGCTGGACGGTGCCAGGGCCGGGGCCGAGAACGGCCCGGTGGGTTCCTGGAACGACTACTACTGGTGCTCGATCATCGGCCTCGGCGTCACGCTGGGCCTGGTGGCCATCACCGAGTACTTCACCGGCACCATCTGGCCGCCGGTGAAGAAGATCGCCGCGGCGTCCGAGACCGGCCACGGCACCAACATCATCGCGGGCCTCGCGGTGTCCCTGAAGGCGACCGCCGCCCCGGTGGTGGTCATCGTCGCCGGCATCGCCGGCTCCTACCAGCTCGGCGGCTACTACGGGATCGGCGTCGCCGTCATGGCGATGCTCTCGATGGCCGGCATCGTCGTCGCGCTGGACGCCTACGGGCCCATCACCGACAACGCCGGTGGCATCGCCGAGATGGCGGAGCTCCCGGACTCGGTGCGCGCCATCACCGACCCGCTGGACGCGGTCGGCAACACCACCAAGGCCGTCACCAAGGGCTACGCCATCGGTTCGGCCGGCCTCGCCGCGGTGGTGCTCTTCGTGAGCTACTTCGAGGAGTTGAAGAAGGCGATCGTCGAGGACGGCGGCGTCTTCAACGCGGAGACGGTCAACTTCGGCCTCAGCAACCCGTTCGTGGTCTGCGGCCTGCTGATCGGCGGCATGATGCCGTTCCTGTTCGCCGCGTTCTCGATGGAGGCCGTCGGCCGTGCCGGCGGTGCCGTCGTCGAGGAGGTGCGCCGGCAGTTCCGCGAGAACCCCGGGATCATGGAGGGCACCCAGAAGCCCGAGTACGCCCGCTGCGTGCGGCTGGTGACGGCCTCGGCGCAGAAGGAGATGCTCATCCCGGGCCTCATCCCGATCGTGTTCCCGGTCATCGTCGCGTTCATCTTCGGCGTCAACAACGGCCGCGAGATGCTCGGCGGCCTGCTGCTGGGCGTCATCGTGACCGGCCTGTTCGTGGCCATCTCGATGACCTCCGGCGGCGGCGCGTGGGACAACGCGAAGAAGCTGATCGAGGACGGCGCCCACGGCGGGAAGGGCTCGGAGGCCCACAAGGCCGCCGTGACCGGTGACACCGTCGGCGACCCCTACAAGGACACCGCCGGCCCGGCCATCAACCCGATGATCAAGATCGCGAACATCGTCGCCATCCTGATCATCCCGTTCCTGGTCTGATCCGCCGCGCGGCTCCCCGGGGCACGAGGCCCCGGGGAGCCCCCGGTTGTGTACCCTCGGCGGCATGACCGACGCCGCCCGACCCTCGTCCCGCCTCCCGCGCGTGAAGCACGCGCAGAAGCCGCGGCCCGACGAGAAGATCCGCAAGCGCTCCGGCGCGGACCTCCAGAACGGCTGGATGGGCCGCCACGGGACCCTGTACCTCACCGACGAGCGGATCGTCTTCGTCCCCACGATCATCGACACCGTGCTCGGCGCGAAGCGGCGGGAGATCTCCCTCGCGACGCTCCGGGAGGTCGAGCGGTTCCCCAGGAGCCCGGAGGACCTCCCACGCGCCGGCAAGCGGCCCCGGCTGCTCGTCGTGGCACCCGAGTGCGTCTACGAGCTGGTGGTCCCCGACCTGGATTCGTGGATCGACTCGATCGAGGTCGTCTACAACCTCCGCGCGAAGCGCGGGGAGACGCACCGGCCCGCGATCCTCCGCGAGGGCATCGAGAACCTCCTCCTGGCCGAGGAGTAGCCACCGGCGCGGCGATGCGCCGGCCGGCTGGGGTAAACTCCCGGAAATGTCCCGACGATTCTCCCTTTTCCGGTGATCACGATCTCCGAGAAGAGCCGCGCCGCGGTGCGCGCGCTCACCGAGCTGGCGGGCCGCGGTGAGACCGCGCCCGTGCCGATCCTCGAGATCGCGGAGCGCCGCGGAGTGCCCCTCCACCTGCTCGAGCAGCTGTTCGCGGGGCTGCGCCGCGCCGGCGTGCTGCAGAGCCAGCGCGGCGTGAAGGGCGGCTACTCGTTCCGCCGTCCCCCGGCCGAGGTGTCGCTGCTGGAGGTGGTGGAGACCGTCGACGGACGCCTGTCAGGGGCGGACGACCCCGCATCGGGGTGCGATCAGGTGTGGGACGAGACCCGCAGTTGCGTGGCAGGGTTGCTGGGTGAGCTGACGATCGCCGACATGGTCGAGCGGGAGGAACGGCTCGCGCAGGCACCCATGTTCCACATCTGACTCCCGGAGCCGCATGAGCCTCATCACCCGCCCCGACGACGTCCGGTTCGACCTGCTGGGCATCGGCAACGCGATCGTCGACGTGCTGGCACACGCCGAGGAGGAGTTCCTGGACGCCCACGGGCTGAACAAGGGGACCATGACCCTCATCGACCTCGCCAAGGCCGAGGAGCTGTACGACGACATGGGCGCCGCCAAGGAGGTGTCGGGCGGTTCCGTCGCGAACACCGTCGCCGCCGCCGGCGCGCTGGGTGCCCGGGTCGCGTACATCGGGAAGGTCCGCGACGACCAGCTCGGCACGATCTTCCGGCACGACATCCACGCCGTGGGCGTGCACTTCGAGACGCCGCCCTCCACGCGGGGCGCCGCGACCGCCCGGTGCTTCGTGATGGTCACCCGCGACGCGCACCGCACCATGGCGACCCACCTGGGGGCATGCGTCGAGCTGGGCCCCGAGGACATCGACACCGATCTGGTGGCCCAGACCTGGATCACCTACCTGGAGGGGTACATCTGGGACCCGCCGCGGGCGAAGCAGGCGCTGCGCGTCGCCATCGACGCGGCGCACGGCGCCGGCCGGCTGGTGGCCCTCACCCTCTCCGACCCGTTCTGCGTGGAACGGCACCGCGCCGAGTTCCGCGACCTGGTGGAGAACGCCGTGGACATCCTGTTCGCCAACGAGCACGAGGCGATGTCCCTGTTCGAGGTCGAGGACGTGTGGGAGGCCGTCGCCCGGCTCCAGGCGATCGGCCGGATCGCGGCGGTCACGCGGTCGGACCAGGGGTCCCTGGTCGTCACCCCGCAGGGGGTGTTCGAGGTGCCGGCCGTGCACGCGGAGCAGGTGCTGGACACCACGGGCGCCGGCGACCTGTACGCCGCCGCGTTCCTGTACGGGCTCACGCAGGGATGGGACGCGGAGCGGTGCGCGCTGGCCGGCGCGGCCGCCGCGGCGGAGATCATCAGCCACATCGGCGCCCGCCCCGAGGCGGACCTCACCGAGGTGGTCCGGTTGGCGATCGGCGAGGAGGTCGGTACATGAGCACGGCCACTGGCAATCGGGGCGGCATCGCCGACTCCATCATCGACCTGGTGGGGCACACCCCGCTGGTGCGCCTGCGGATCGGTGACGACACGGGGGCCACCATCCTCGGCAAGCTCGAGTCGTTCAACCCGGCCGGCAGCGTGAAGGACCGCATCGGCCTGGCGATGATCGAGACGGCGGAGCGGGAGGGCCACCTCACCCCGGGCCGCTCGGTGATCGTGGAGCCCACCTCCGGCAACACCGGCATCGCCCTGGCGTTCGTCTCGGCCGCGAAGGGCTACCGGCTCATCCTCACCATGCCGGAGACCATGAGCATGGAGCGGCGGGCGCTGCTGCGCGCGTACGGCGCGGAGCTGGTGCTCACCCCGGGCCCGGAGGGGATGCGGGGGGCCATCGCCAAGGCGGAGGAGATCGCCGCGGCCACGCCCGACAGCTTCGTCCCGCAGCAGTTCAAGAACCCCGCGAACCCCGAGATCCACCGCCGCGCGACCGCGGAGGAGATCTGGGAGGACACCGGCGGCGAGGTGGACATCCTCGTGTCGGGCGTCGGCACCGGCGGCAGCATCACGGGGGTCGGCGAGGTCCTGAAGGAACGCCGCCCCGGCTTCCGGGCGGTGGCGGTGGAACCGGTGGACTCGCCCGTGCTGTCCGGCGGCCAGCCCGGGCCCCACAAGATCCAGGGGATCGGCGCGGGCTTCGTGCCGGGCGTCCTGAACACCGCCGTCTACGACGAGGTGATCACCTGCACCGCCGATGACGCGTTCGCGACGTCCCGCCAGCTGGCCCAGAGGGAGGGGATCCTGGTGGGCATCAGCGCCGGGGCGAACGTGTGGGCCGCCGTGCAGCTGGCCCGCCGGCCCGAGAACGCCGGCAAGACGATCGTGACGTTCCTGTGCGACACGGGCGAGCGCTACCTCACCACGCCCCTGTTCGCCGACGCCTGATCCGCTCCGCGGGTCGCGGGCCCCGGCCCGCGGCCCGTCAGGCGGCGCGCCGGATGAGCAGCGCCCGCCTGCCGCGCTCGGTGAACCCGAGGCGGCCCAGGAACGCGGCGGCCGCCGTGCCGTCCTCGGCGAAGGCCACCAGGTGGGTACCGCTGGCCTCACCGACCTGACGGGCGACGGCGGCGATCAGCCCGCGGCCGATGCCCTGCCGGCGGGCATCCGGCACCACCCCGAGCCAGTCGATCCACCCGTCCGGCAGGTCGGCGTGCGCGAAGCCCAGCAGCCGGCCCTTGGCGTCCCGCGCGATCCAGAACGCGCCCTGGCCCTCGCCCCACTCGTACCCGGACGGGCTGCCGAGCTCGCGGAACGCCGCGACGCCCTCCATCGCGGCGGTCTCGGCGAGGGTGAACGCCTCGGCCCAGTCGTTGCGGTACGGCACGAACTCGATGCCCACGGCGTGGCCCTTGGGGACGCCGTCGACGGGCCGGGCCATCACCGCGCCCTTGGCGTACACCTCGAAGCCGCGCTGCCCGAGGAGCCCCACCAGGGCGTCGTCCACCGCGACCTCCGCGTCCCACGGCGGCTCCGGGAGCTGCTTGAGCAGGGCGTCGAGCGCGGCGCCGTCACGGGCGCGCAGGCCCTCGAGGCGCACCGCGTACGCGGTGGGCGACGGGCGGAGCCGGCAGCCGGCCCCGTCGGCGGTGACGGACGGTCCGGTGTGCGGCGTACCCATGGGGTCCAGCCTATACTGGCCCGCGTGCCAGCGAACCGGCATCCCCTCCCGGCCGCCACCGGCGGCGGCCTGCAGCGCGCGCTGCGCATCGTGCGGCGCGACATCCAGGCCGTGAAGGACCGCGACCCGGCGGCCACGTCCACCGCCGAGGTGCTGCTGTACCAGGGCCTGCACGCCGTGTGGATGCATCGCGTGGCGCACCGGCTCTACCGCCGCGGCCTGCGCTTCCCGTCCCGGCTGGTGTCCCAGGTCTCCCGCTTCCTCACGGGCATCGAGATCCACCCGGGCGCCCAGATCGGCCCGGGGTTCTTCATCGACCACGGCATGGGCGTCGTGATCGGCGAGACCACCGAGATCGGTGAGGACGTGACCGTCTACCAGGGGGTGACCCTCGGCGGCACCGGCGCCCACGGCGGCAAGCGGCACCCCACCATCGGCGACCGGGTGATCGTGGGGACCGACGCCCAGGTGCTGGGGCCGCTGCTGGTGGGCGACGACGCGAAGATCGGCGCCGGGTCCATCGTCATCCGCGACGTGCCGGCGCGGTCCACCGTGGTCGGCAACCCGGGCCGCCCCGTGATCGTCGACGGGCAGCGGGTCCCGGACCCGCCGCTCGAGCACACGCACCTGCCCGACCCGGTCGCGGAGGCCCTGGAGTGCCTGGTGGGCCGCATCGGGGAGCTGGAGGAGGAGATCCTCGCGCTGCGCGAGGGCCGCGAGCCGCCGCCGCGCCCCGACCGCAACGGCGACTGCATGCCCTCCGTGCGGGACCAGATCACACGGATCCTCGGCTCCGGGGGCGACGCCCCCTCCTGAGCCGGAACCGGCTCAGGAGGGCGGAGGGTTCGGTGGCGGGATCCGGATGGTGGGGATCCGGATCGTGGTGACCGGGGGGACCTGGATGATCGTGCGGATCGTGGGGACCCGCACGGTGGTGACCGGCGGCGGGTCGTTGGGCGTCCGCTCGGTGGTGACCGGCGGGGGCTCGCGGGTCGTCGTGACCGGCGGCGGTTGCCGGACGGTCGTGACGGGGGGCGGTTGCCGGACGGTGGTGACCGGCGGCGGTTGCCGGACGGTGGTGACCGGCGGCGCCGAGGTCGTGACCGGCGGCGCCGAGGTGGTGGTCTCCGGGGCCGCCGCCGGCGTGGGCTGCTGCGGTGTCTCGGGGGTCGCGGCGACGGTGACCTGGGGCGTCGATCCGGCGGGCGCGACGGTGCGGACCCGCGGGGCGCGGCGCCTGGCGGCGGGGGTCGCGGGCGTCGTCGCGGCGGCGGGTGACGCCGCAGGGTCGTCCGGGGCCGCGGGTGCCGACGGATCCGTGCCGCCCGGGGCGGTGTCCGGCGCCGGCGCGCCGGGCAGCGGCGGCTTGGGCAGCTCCTGTGCGGCGGCCAGCGGGATCGCCTGGGCGACGTCCGCGGTGACGTCCCCGGACGCCAGGGTGACGATGTCCCGGGAGGGCTCGTCGCCGCGGATCGCGAACAGGGCGGAGCCGCCCGCGACGGCCAGCAGCACGATGGCGCCGCCGAGGGCGGAGATCACCCTGCGGCGCCGCTACCACGAGCCCCACAGGGAGTCGGCCGCCGCACCGGCGATGCCCGCCGCGCCGCCGCCGCCGGCGGCCGCCTGCGACATCACCCGGCCGCCGCCGCCCGCCGCGCCGCCCATGCCGGCGCCACCGGTGACCTCCTGGCCGGCGCCGCCCAGCTGGCCGCCGGCCCCGCCGTCGTCACCCCATGAGATGGAGTCGGTGAACTGCTCCAGCAGGCCGCGGTCCCGCGCGGTGCGCAGGGTGGACAGGCCGAGCCCCATGATGAGGGGGATGGGCAGCCAGGCCCGGTAGCGGATGCGGGCGTCCTCGAACGCCGCCCGGACCTGGGCGCACGTGGCACATGCCGCCAGGTGCTGCCGCAGGACGTGGGCGCGGTCGTGGTCGAGCTGGCCGTCGATGAGCGCGCCCACCTCGCCCAGGCGGGCACGGCACGCGGGCGCCATGCGCTCCTCGTCGACCGAGGCCAGGCGCAGCTGCCGCCGCAGTCCCAGCCGGGCGCGCACCAGGATCTGGCCGACGGCATCCGGGGTGACCTCCAGGACCTCGCCGATCTGCGCGTAGTCCATGTCCTCGAGCTCGCGCAGCGCGAGGGCGAGGCGGTGGCGCTCCGGCAGCGCGGCGTTGGCCCGCTGCACCGCGGCCTGCTGGTCGCCCAGGAGCATCGCCCGCTCCGGGTCGGCCTCCAGCGCGTCGTCCGCGCCGGCGACGACCTCCATGTCGTCCACCATCACCTCGCCGACCCGGCCGGACGCCGCGTCGTACGCGAGGTTCCGGGCGGTGCGGCGAAGGTACGCCGCCAGGTTCACGTCCCGGCCCTCCAGGGCGGGGAGGCGGGCGAAGACGCGCAGGAAGCTCTCCTGCACCAGGTCGGCGGCGTCCTCCCGGTTCCCCGTGAGCCGGTGGCAGAAGTTGAGCAGGCCGTGCTCGTGCCGGGTGAACAGCTCCAGGAACGCCTCCTGGTCGCCGTTGGTCGCGAGGCGGGAGAGCTGCTCGTCGGTCATCGGGCCGAGCGGTCCGTCTGGGCGGGTGCTTGTGGGCACTGGTCCGGGCCTTTCCGATGTGTGGCGCGAAGATAATCCTCGAAGGCCGCGTGACGCGCCAGGTAGGCGGTCAGTCTTCGCAGCCCCAGGGCTGACCAATCGGCCAGCATCCGTTCGCGCAGATCCATGGGCGGGGTGGTTCGGGCACGGGTGTGGCGGCGCCGGCGTGCGCCGGCGCCGCCGTCGGTGGAGCCGTCCCTGTCGAGCGGTCCGTTCACCGTCCGGCGATGTGCGTCGAGGGCACCGGGCGGTCCGCGGGCCCGGTCGCCCGGGACACACGGGGGCGTCGGCGGCGGTTGGCGTCGGTGAGACACAGGGGGGCGTTGATGTCGTGGCGGGTCATTGCGGCTGGCCCTTCGCGGTCGGGTGGCATGCGGGAAACGGGGGCGCGTCCGGAGGCGCCCACGGCGATGCGGACGGGCCCGGTCACCCGGGAGGGATGCGGCGCATGCGGGGCATGGCGTCCCTCCCGGGGTCCGGGCCGGCCCGCCGCGCGAGGGCGTCGTAGACCGAGGCCGTGTGGTGGAGCGGGGGACGCGGCCGGGACACCGGCCAGAACCGGCGTCCCCCGCGAGCGAGCCGCCCGGTGAGGGGGCCGCAGCTCATCGCCGCGCGATGCCCATGGGGAAGCTGAGGGTGTCGGCGCCGGCCTTGATGCGGACCACGTGGCGGCCGGCCTTGGGGGCGGTGAAGGTGAACACCGCGAACCCGGGGCCCGCGGTGCGCACCTGGCGGCGCACGACGGCGCGGCCGGAGGCGGCGATGCGCAGGATGCTCACCCGCACCTGGATACGGTTCGCCAGGCGGACGCGGATGCGCAGCTTCTTGCCCTGCACGGCGCGGTTGAGGCGCTTCGCCCCGCGGATCGGGTCGGTGAGGGCGGCCGTGCCGGTGCCCGGGTTGGTGATGCTGACCCCGCCGCCGCCCGGGGCGGGCGCCCCGGTGACGGTGAACGAGAACGCCTGGGTGTTGGTGTTGCCGGCCCTGTCCCTGACGGTGAGGCTGCCGGCGTGGGTGCCCGGGTTCGCGAAGCTCTTGTTGAGCTGCAGGGCGTTCACCGGCGCGGTGCCGTCCCCGAAGTCCCACACCGCCGAGGTGGGGTCCACGCCGCTGGTGGCGTCGGTGGAGCTCGCCGCGGAGAAGGCGACCGGGACGCCGGCGTCGGCCGACGGCACGCCCATGGTGACCACGGGGGTCGGCTGGGAGCGGTCCAGGACGATCGTGTCCGTGTACGTGCCGGAGGCGTTCCCGTCGGTATCGGTGAACACGGGCGCGCCCGGGCTGAACGGGGACGCCTTGTCCCGGTACTTCACGCGGACGGTTCGCTGGCCGTCAGGCCCCTCGTCGAGGACGTAGGCGCGGCTGGCGGCCATCGGCACCGGGCAATCGGACCTGTCTCCGAAGAGCTCGCACACGAATGTGGCGTCCTGACTGATCTGCACGTTGTCGACGCCGCTGGACGGCTGGCCCGCCGACGGCGGGTCCGTCGCCGTGAGACCGAGGATCACGTCTCGCGATCGGGCGTACTGCGCCCCGCCGTCGATCTGGACCGAGCCCTGCGGACCGGTGGCATCCATCCGGACGTACTGGAGGTGGGCGGTGCCCCGGGTCGACGGGCCGTACGCGATGCACACCGGGGGTGGGCCGGCGAGTGCCGCCGCGCACGGCTGTTCGCGGGCGTACACGCTGAGGCGGTACCGGTGGCCGTTCTCGCGGCCGGGAACCTGGACGAACAGCGTCGTCGCCGGGAGGTTGTTCTCCACGTCCACGGCCCCGCCGTCGGTCATGTCGACGACCTCGTAGACGTACTCGCGGCTCTTCGACAGGGGCGTGAACGTCGCGGCGTTCCAGGCCATCGTGACGGAGGTGCCGGTCGCGTACGACGGGCCGTCCTTCTGCAGGGGGATGCCGGGTGCGGCCGAGGCGGCGCCGGCGGTGGCGAGGACCGCGGTGGACGCGGCGAGGGCGATGCGGGTGCGGTGCGTCATGTCGGCTCCTGAGCGGTCGGCGGGGTCACGGGGGTACCGCGGCTCATCGCCGCGCGATGCCCATGGGGAAGGTGAGGCTGTCGGCGCCGGCCCGGATGCGGACCACGTGCCGGCCGGCCTTGGGGGCGGTGAAGGTGAACACCGCGAACCCGGGGCCCGCGGTGCGCACCTGCCGGCGCACGACGGTGCGGCCGCCGCGATTGACACGCAGGATCTGGACGCGGACCTGGATGCGGTTCGCCAGGCGGACGCGGATGCGCAGCTTCTTGCCCTGCACGGCGCGATTGAGGCGCTTCGCCCCGCGGATCGGGTCGGTGAGGGTGGCGCCGGGCGTGGCGGCGGTGCCGGGGTCGGGCGTGGCGGCGCTGCCGGGGTCGGTGACGGTCACCCCGCCGCCGTCCGGGGCGGGCGCCCCGGTGACGGTGAACGAGAACGGCCGGGTGTTGGTGTTGCCGGCCTTGTCCTTGATGGTGAGGCTGCCGGTGTGGGTGCCCGGGTTCGCGAAGCTCTTGTTGAGCTGCAGGGCGTTGACCGGCGCGGTGCCGTCGCCGAAGTCCCACCGCGCGGAGGCGGTGTTGACCCCGCTGGTGGCGTCGGTGGAGCTCGCCGCGGAGAAGGCGACCGGGACGCCGGCGTCGGCCGACGGCACGTCCGTGGTGACCACCGGTGTCGGCTGGGAGCGGTCCAGGGTGATGGTGTCGGAGGCCACCGCCGACGCGTTGCCGCTGGCCGGCGCGAACACCAGCCCACCCGGGTCGTAGGCCGCCGCCGCGTCGCGGTACCGCACCCGGACGGTGCGGCCCCCGTCGGGACCCTCGTCCAGGGTGTGGGCCCTGGAGTTGGCGAACGGCAGCGGGCACTCGGAGGTGTCGCCCAGCAGCTGGCAGGCGAACGTCGCGTCCTGGCTGATCTGGACGCCCTCCACACCACTGGCGGGGCCCCCGGCCGACGGCGGGTCGGTGGCGGCCAGCTGCAGGGTGACGTTCCGTGAGGTGGCGTACTGGGCGCCGCCGTTGATGCTCACCGAGCCCGTCGGGTCCGTCTGGTCCATCCGGACCTCTCGCCACGAGTAGGCGCTGGCGGTCTCGGACGGGGAGTAGAGGGCGCATCCACCGCCCGGGGCGGGCGAGACGAGGAGGCACTCGCGCTCGACCGCGCGCACCGACAGCACATACCGGTGGCCGTTCTCGACGCCGCCGAGTGTCCGGCGCTGCTGGTCGGCCGGGACATCCACCTTCACGGTGCTGGAGGTGGTGGTGTCCGCGGCCCGCAGCTCGTAGTGGCGGCCGGTGGAGTGGCTCGAGAACGTGCTGGGGGTCCAGGCCGGGGTGATCGACGTCCCGGTCGCGAACTCGGGGCCGGTCTTCAGGACCGGGGCGGTGGGGTCGGCGGCGGCGGGACAGGCGATGGCGAGCGCCGCGGCGGACGAGGCGAGCGCGATGCGGGTGCGACGGGTCATGTGGGGCTCCTGATCACTCGGGCGGGACGCGGACGGGCGGGGAGGCGTGCCCGGCGGGGCCGGGCACGCGTGCCGCCGGTTCACCTCCTGGCGATGCCCATGGGGAAGCTGAGGGTGTCGGCGCCGGCCTTGATGCGGACCACGTGGCGGCCGGCCTTGGGGGCGGTGAAGGTGAACACCGCGAATCCGGGGCCCGCGGTGCGCACCTGGCGGCGGACGACGGCGCGGCCGGAGGCGGCGATGCGCAGGATGCTCACCCGCACCTGGATGCGGTTCGCCAGGCGGACGCGGATGCGCAGCTTCTTGCCCTGCACGGCGCGGTTGAGGCGCTTCGCCCCGCGGATCGGGTCGGTGAGGGCGGCCGTGCCGGTGCCCGGGTTGGTGATGGTGACCCCGCCGCCGCCCGGGGCGGGCGCGCCGGTGACGGTGAACGAGAACGCCTGGGTGTTGGTGTTGCCGGCCCTGTCCCTGACGGTGAGGCTGCCGGTGTGGGTGCCCGGGTTCGCGAAGCTCTTGTTGAGCTGCAGGGCGTTCACCGGCGCGGTGCCGTCCCCGAAGTCCCACACCGCCGAGGTGGGGTCCACGCCGCTGGTGGCGTCGGTGGAGCCGGCCGCGGAGAAGGCGACCGGGACGCCGGCGTCGGCGGTGGGGATGCCCATGGTGACCACTGGGGTGGGCTGTGAGCGGTCCAGGACGATCGTGTCGGTGGAGGTTGCGGAGGCGTTGCCGCTGACGGTGAGCAGCGCGATGAGCCCGCCCGGGTTGTACTGGGAGGCCTTGTCCCGGTACCTGACCCGCACGGTCCTGTTGCCGTCAAGCCCGTCGGCGAGGGTGAAGGAGCGGGGGTTGGTCACCGGGACCGGGCAATCGGCGGTGCTGGTCAGCGGGTTGCAGGAGAACGTGGTGTCCTCGCTGATCTGCACGCCGTCGATGCCGCTGGCCGGTTGGCCGGCCGACGCGGGGTCCGTCGCGGCGAGGGTGAGGTTCACGGTGCGGGAGTTGGTGTAGAGGGCGCCGCCGTTGATGTTCACCGAGCCGGTCGGGTCCGTGGCGTCCATCCGGAACTCCCGGGCGTCGGGGGTCGAGTACAGCGACGAGCCCGCGTACGCGAGGCAGCTCCCGCCGCCCGGGGCCAGGAACACACAGGGGACCTCGAACGCCCGGACGCTCACCCGGTACCGGTGGCCGTTGTCGAGCCCGCTGAACGTGCGCGTGGTCTCGGCGGCGGGGACCGTGGCGATCACGAGCGGCGACACGACGGTCATATCCTGCAGGCGGATCTCGTAGTTGCGCCCCTTGGAGAAGGTCCCGAAGGTGCTCGGGTTCCACGCGGCGGTGATCGAACTGCCGATCGCGAATGCCGGGCCGGCCTTCTGGACGGGCTCGGTGGGAACGGCGGCGGCCTGGCCGGCGGCGCAGAGCGCGGCGGCGGAGGCGGCGGCGAGCGTGAGCGCGGTGCGGGTGCGGCGGGTCATGTGTGGGCTCCCGGTGGTTCGTGGTGTGCGGCGAACACCCCCTCAACGCGCGGCCCGTCCCGCCATGACGGGGCGGCTGTAAGCGAGATGTAAAGCGCGGCCCGGCTCCGGGCGGCGCCCGGTCCCGGCGGGGCTCCGGTGACCGGCCCCGGTAGGATCCGCGTGCGTTGGGCGACCTCCTCGAGACCCTGAACCCCCCGCAGCGCGAGGCGGTGCTGCACGGGGACGGACCCCTGCTGGTCCTCGCGGGCGCGGGGAGCGGCAAGACACGCGTGCTCACGCACCGCATCGCGCACCTCATCGCCGAGCGCGGCGTGCCGCCCTGGGCGATCCTCGCGATCACCTTCACGAACAAGGCGGCGGGGGAGATGCGCGAGCGCATCGCCGGCCTCGTCGGCCCCGCCGCACGCGAGATCTGGGCGAGCACCTTCCACTCGGCGTGCGTGCGCATCCTGCGTCGCGACGCCGAGGCGGCCGGCTTCGACCCGCGCTTCGTGATCTACGACGCCGACGACCAGCTGCGCCTCATGCGGGCGTGCATGACCGATGAGCAGGTCGACCCCAAGCGGGTCGCCCCGCGGGCCGTGCTCACCCGCATCTCCGACGCGAAGAACCGGCTGCTCGACCCCGACGGCTTCGCGGACGAGGCGGCGTCGTTCGGCGACGAGATCGTGGTGCGCCTGTACCGGCGGTACGCCGACCGCCTGCGCACCGCGGGCGCCATGGACTTCGACGACCTCCTCATGCACACGGTGCGCCTGCTCGAGGGCGACGCAGAGGTGCGGGAGCGCTACCAGCGCCGGTTCAGCCACGTGCTGGTGGACGAGTACCAGGACACCAACCACGCCCAGTACCGGCTGGTGCGCGTCCTCGCCGAGCCGCAGCGCAACGTGTGCGCCGTGGGCGACGACGACCAGGGCATCTACTCGTGGCGCGGCGCGGACGTGCGCAACATCCTGGACTTCGAGCGGGACTACCCGGACGCGCACATCGTGGCGCTGGAGCAGAACTACCGGTCCACCGGCACCATCCTGCGCGCCGCCAACGCCGTGGTCGCCCTCAACCGGGGCCGGCGGCCGAAGGAGCTGTGGACCGACCGCGGCGACGGGGAGCCCATCCGCATCGACAGCTGCCGTGACGAGCACGAGGAGGCCCGGCTGGTGGTCTCCGAGGTCGACCGGGCCCTCGCGGAGGGCACCTCCCTGTCGGAGATCGCGGTCTTCTACCGCACCAACGCCCAGAGCCGGGCCATCGAGGACCAGCTGGTGCGGGCCCGCGTCGCGTACGCGGTGGTCGGCGGGCCCCGCTTCTACGAGCGCGCCGAGGTGCGGGACCTCATCGCCTACCTGCGCGTGGTCGCCAACCCCGCCGACGAGATCGCGATGGCCCGCATGCTGGGCGCGCCCAGGCGCGGCATCGGCCCCGGGTGCATCGCGAAGCTCACGCGGTTCGCACGCGACCACGACCTGGCGCCGGCGGAGGCGATCCCGCAGGCCGAGATGGTCCCGGGGCTCACCGGCGCGCAGCGCCAGGCCCTGGCGGCCACCGCGGCGACGCTCGCGGAGCTGGGGCAGTACGCCGCCGCCGGCCTCGCGCTGGACCGGATCATCGACGCGGCGATCGAGCGGTCCGGGCTGCGGTCGGCGCTGGTGGCCGAGGGCACCCTGGAGGCCCAGGGCCGCCTGGAGAACCTCGACGAGCTGGTGAACGTGGCCGCCGAGTACCAGGGGCAGGCGGACGACCCGTCGCTCGCGGGGTTCCTGGAGGAGATCGCCCTGCAGTCCGACGCAGACCTGGTGGACCAGGGCACCGGGCAGGTCACGCTCATGACCGTCCACAACGCGAAGGGCCTGGAGTTCGACGTGGTGCTCATGACGGGCATGGAGGAGGGCGTGTTCCCGCACATGCGCTCCGACACCCCGGAGTCGCTCGAGGAGGAACGGCGCCTCTGCTACGTCGGCATGACCCGCGCCCGCCGCCGGCTCATCCTCACGCACGCCGAGACGCGGGCGATGCACGGCGGCCGCGACTACAAGCTGCCGTCCCGGTTCCTGTCGGAGATCCCCCGCGACGCCGTCGCGCGCCCCGCCGGCGCGCCGGTGCGCCGTGCGTACGCGGACTCCGCGCCGCGCGGATCGTCCCTCGCCGGGCGCTCGACCGCGCCGCCGGCCCCGCCCGTCATCCTCGCGACCGGCGACACCGTGCTCCACGCCACGTTCGGCGAGGGCGTCGTGACCGGCGTCGAGAGCCGCGGCCAGCTGGTGCGCGTCCGCTTCGCCAATGACGGAACCGAGCGGCGCCTCATGGCCGGCGCCGCCCCGATGCGAAAGGTCGTGTGATGGCTGCGATCGTGATCGACGGCAAGGCCGCCGCCGCACGCGTGCGGGCCGAGGTCGCGGAGGGCGTCGCCGCCTTCGCCGCGCGATACGGGCGCGCCCCCGGACTGGTGGGCATCCAGGTGGGCGACGACCCCGCCTCCGAGCTGTACCAGGCCGGCAAGGCCCGGGCCGCCGAGGAGGCCGGCATGGTGCCGCGCCGCATCACGCTGCCGGACTCCACCGGCCAGGCGGAGCTGGACGCCCTCATCGACGAGCTGAACGCCGACGACGCCGTCGACGGGATGCTGGTGCAACTGCCCGTGCCCGACCAGCTGTCCGAGCCCCTCATCGCGAACCGCATCCACCCGGACAAGGACGTCGACGGGTTCTCCCCGGTGAACCTGGGCCGGCTCATGCGCGGGGAGCCCGGGAACGTGCCGTGCACCCCGCAGGGCGTGATGCGCATGCTGCGGGACGCGGAGGTCCCGCTGGTGGGGGCCCACGCGGTGGTGGTGGGGCGCAGCCTCATCGTCGGCAAGCCGCAGTCCATGCTGCTGCTCGCCGAGCACTGCACCGTCACCGTCGCGCACTCCCGCACGCGGGACCTGCCGAGCCTGTGCCGCACCGCGGACATCCTCGTCGCGGCCGTCGGCCGGCCTGAGATGATCCGCGGCGACTGGGTGAAGCCCGGTGCCGCGGTGATGGACGTCGGGATCAACCGCACCGACGACGGCCTCAGGGGGGACGTCGCCTACGCGGAGTGCGCCGAGGTGGCGGGGTGGATCACCCCGGTGCCCGGCGGCGTCGGCCCCATGACCATCGCCTACCTGCTCGCCAACACCCTGGACGCCGCCCACCGGCGGGCCGGGGCCACGACCTGACAAAAGGGGACACGTTGAAGATCGCGATCTTCGGAGGGACCGGCGACCTCGGCCGGGGCCTCGCCATCTGCTTCGCCGCCGCGGGCCACGAGATCATCGTGGGCTCGCGCAGCCAGGAGCGCGCCGACCAGGCGGCGGACGGGCTGCGGGAGGCCCTGCCCGACGGCAGGTTCGTCCCGATGGAGAACGTCGCCGCCGCCGAGGCCGGCGAGATCGCCGTGGTCTCCATCCCGTGGGAGGGCATCGACACCACCATCCCGGCACTCGCCGACGCGCTTGCCGGCAAGGTGCTCATCTCCGTGGTCAACGCCCTGAAGTTCGGGAAGTCCGGCGCCATGGCGGTGCAGGGCGAGGAGCTCCCCGGCGGCGGCCCCTCCTGCGCGCACCGCATCCAGGAGCTCGCCCCCGAGGCGAAGGTCGTGGTGGCCTACAACAACCTGCCGGCGGCCGGCCTGCAGGCCCGCCACCACCTGAACGCCGACGTGCTGGTGTGCGGCAAGAGCCGCGAGGCCCGCGAGGCCGTCATCGCGCTCACCAACGACCTGCCGGGCGCCCGCGGCCTGGACGCCGGCCCGCTCGCCAACGCCATCGTCATCGAGGGCACCACCGCGCTGGTCATCAACATGAACAAGCGGTACGGCGGGGAGGCGAGCATCGCCATCACCGGCCTGGAGAACGCCCCGCCGGCCCCGGGCGCGGCCGCGCACTAGCCGGCGGCGCGGAAGGAACCTCTGGGGGCGGGGAGGCCCCGTGCCAAGGCTCTCCCCGCCCGGGACGCGCGCAGCGGTGGTGCTCCCCCGGACAGCGGTGCCCTCGCTGCGGGACGCCGCCCGCGTCATCAGATCTATCGAGCCGCGATCACCGGACTTGAATTCCCTGTCGGGACGTGCACGACCCTCAGGTGAGCCGGATGAAGCGGATCGTCGCCCGCGTGAACCCCGTGTCCCGCACGTTGCCGGTGAGGAGCCCGGAGGAGAACGGCCCGCCGGACCGCTCCCGCCGGGACGCCATGCGCACGAGCACGACGCGCCGGCTGCCGAAGATCTGCGCCAGGGGCAGCGGCTCCAGCAGGAACGGGGCGGGGGTCGGCCACTCGTACCTCAGGCTCGGGGTCCCGCCGAACAGCTGGCTCGCCGGGCACCGGATGTCCGAGACCGCGCCGATCCCCGAGGTGCGCAGGCGCAGCGCGAACCGCTCGAAGCCCAGCGTCATGTTCGAACGCAGGTGCTCCTGCGTGCCGCACTCGGGCCCGGTGGACAGATCCTCGGAGACGGGCAGGCACTCCGGCGGGCCGACGCGCTGCGCGGTCCCGCTGCTCGTGCGGGTCACCGTCCCGACCACGGTGAACACCGCGGTCTGCTGACCGGGGCGCCGGATGAGCACGGGCGCGCGGCGCCCGGTCCCGAAGCGCACGAACTCCACCACCACGCCGCGTCCCCGCAGGAACGTCGTGCGCTCGGTGAGGTGGACGTTCACCGCGGTGCCGCACGCGCCGGCGGTGGCGCCCAGGTCGAGGTCCTGGGTCGCGCTCGAGGAGCCCTCGATGACCAGCCGGAACCGCTCGGTCTGCATGCCCGGCACCGCCTGGGCGCCGGCCGCCGCCGGCAGCGCCAGCACGGCCGCCACGCTCAGCGCGGCACACGCACGCGCTCCGCTCGAAACCGGCACGGCCCACCCCCTGGACGTGGTCCGGGCGAGCGTATTCCCGCGTTCCGGCGCCGCGCAACGCGCACCGGGGCGGCTCAGGCGCGGATCAGTCCCAGCCCCGCCACTCGGTGACCTCCTCGGCGGGCCGGCGCGGGGGCGCCGCGGGTGCCTCCTCGGGCTCCCCGACGTACACGAAGCCGACGATCTCGTCGGCCGGCGCGCAGCCCAGGTGGGCGCGCACCTCGTCCTCGTCGACGAACAGCCCGGTGCGCCAGATCGTGCCCAGGCCGTCCGCGTGGGCGGCGAGGCCGAGGTTCTGCACGGCGGCCGACACGGCGTCGCGGTCCTCCCGGCGCACGACCGGGTCATCCGAGGACGGCGTGCAGATGCAGACGATGATGACCGGCGCCCGGCGGGTGAGGGCGACCGCCCCGGAGCGGGCCTCCGGGGACAGGGGCGACCCGTTCGCGCGGGCCACCGCGTCGGCGTGGGCCTCGCCCAGCGCGTCCCGGGCGTCGCCGGCGATCACCACGAACCGCCACGGCTCGGTGACCTTGTGGTTGGGCGCCCAGGTGGCCGCCTCGACCATCCGCAGGATGCGCTCCCGGGAGATCCCGTCCTGCCGCACGCGGCCCACCGACCTGCGGCCCCTGATCGCATCCGCGACGTTCATCCGTACCCCAGCTCCCGGAGTTGGTCCTCGTCCATGCCCAGGTGATGCCCGATCTCGTGCAGCACCGTGATCCGCACCTGCTCCACGAGGTCGTCGGGATGCGGGAAGTCCCGCACCAGCGGCTCCATGTAGATGGAGATCCGCGGCGGCAGCTCCATCCAGCCGTGCCCCTCGGGCCGCGACCGCGGCACCCCCTGGTAGAGGCCGTAGAGGCGCCCCATGTGCGCCGGCGCCCGGTCCTCCACCGTGATCGCGATCTCCTCCAGCGCGCCGGCGAAGTCCTCGGGCACCAGGTCGATGGCCCGGGCCACGAGCTCCTCGAACTCCACGCGCGTCATCACGCACGTGATCGTAGCGGCGCGCCGCCCCTACCCGGTCGGGCGGTGGGCGCCGTCCGCATGGCGGTGGCCCGCCGCACCGGCCGTGCGGTTTTCTGGATCCATGCCCAAACGGATCCTCCATGCCCTGATGCTGCTGCCGATGCTCGCCGTCCTGCTGACGGCCGGCGTCGCGGCGGCCGCCACCGACGCCACCGACAGCCCCATCCGTCCCGTGCCGATCTCCACGGCGCTGGACCGCCTGGCGGCGGGCCGCGCCGACTCGGCGACGCTGGTGGGTCCCGACGGGTCCCTGGAGCTCCACATCCGGGCCGGGAAGCTGCACCTCATCGCCGAGGTCACCTCGCAGCTGTCCGACGACGTGGTGGCCGCCGCCCGGCGCGGGCACGTGCCGCTCACCATCGAGCGGCCCCGCGCGGTCGCGACGGACCTCGGCGGACCCATCGAGCAGCCCTTCTCGATCGGCGACTGGATGCAGACCTGGGGCCCCATGATCCTGCTGGCCGCGCTGGTGGCGGTCTCCGCCGTCGCGCTGCGGGCGATGGGCGGGGCGCGCTTCAAGAACCGCCTCAAGCCCGTGCGGTCCGTGACGCGCTTCACCGACGTCGCCGGCATCGACGAGATCCGCGACGACGTGGCCGAGATCGCCGACGTGCTGCGCAACCCGGCTCCGTACGAGCGCCTGGGCGCCCAGCTCCCCAAGGGCGTGATCCTGCACGGCCCGCCCGGCACCGGGAAGACGCTGCTGGCGCGGGCGGTCGCCGGGGAGGCGGGCGTGCCGTTCTTCTCGGTGTCCGGCTCGGAGTTCGTGGAGGTGTACGCCGGCCTGGGTTCGCGGCGCATCCGCGCCCTGTTCGCGGCGGCGCGCAAGGCCGCCCCGGCGGTGGTCTACATCGATGAGATCGACGCGGTCGGCGGGCGCCGCACCGGCCATTCGGCCAACGGGGAGCGCGAGCAGACCCTCGACCAGCTCCTCAGCGAGATGGACGGCTTCCGCACCGACCCCTCCAAGCCCGTCGTGGTGCTCGCCTCCACGAACCGGCTGGACGAGCTCGACCCCGCGCTGGTGCGCTCCGGCCGGTTCGACCGCAAGATCGCGGTGGGGCTGCCGGACCGCGCGGCCCGCCGGGAGATCCTCGACGTCCACCTGCGGGGCCGCCCGGTGGCGCCGGAGGCCGACCCGGTCGAGGTGGCCGCCATGACCGCGGGCCTGGCGGGCGCCGACCTGGCGGCCCTGTGCAACGAGGCGGCGTTCGAGGCCGCCCGCGAGGGCCGCGCGGACATCGGCCTGCCGCAGTTCCGCCGCGCGCTCATGCGCCTGGCCGCCGGCCCGGAGCGCCGCAGCCGCGTGATGAGCGACGAGGAGCGCCGCCTGGTGGCGTACCACGAGATGGGCCACGCCCTGGTGGGGCACCTGTCGCCCACCTGCGACCCGGTGGAGCGCGTCACCGTGATCCCGCAGGGCCAGGCACTCGGCGTGACGATCCTGCTGCCCACCGAGGACCGGTTCCTCGCCACCCGCACCGAGTGCATGGAGCGGATGGCGATGATGCTCGCCGGCCGCGCGGCGGAGGAGCTGGTGTTCGGGGAGTTCACCAGCGGCGCCGCCGACGACCTCAACCGGGCCGCGGCCCTCGCCCGCCGGATGGCGGGGGAGATGGCGATGGCCCGCGGCGGCACCGAGGAGAGCCTGCTGGTGGGGCTGCCGGCCGCCGGGGGCGACCGCTCGGCGGAGGACGTCGAGCGGGCCGCGCAGGACCTGGTGCGCCAGGCGTTCCGGGAGGCCACGGCGCTGCTCGGCCGGCACCGGGAGCTCCTGGAGTCCGGGGCCCGCCGGCTCCTGGACGCCGAGGCCCTGGAGCGCGACGAGCTGGCGGAGCTGTTCGGGCCCCGTCCCGGGGCGGAGCGCCTGGCGCCGCTGGCGTAGCCGCCCCGCCGGGGAGGGTCAGGCCGGGGGCACGAACCCGTCGTTCACCGAGTTGCGGAGGTTCTCGTCGGAGTCCTCCAGGAGCCCCTCGTGCAGCATCCAGACGCCGAGCTTGGCCCACTTGGCCGGCAGGATGTCGATGGGGCGCACGCCCTCCGAGGCGAACAGCGGGACCGTGAGCCGCACCTGCTCGGGCAGGGTGGCGGCGTTCAGGTCCGGGTTGGCCTTCCGGAGCGCGTCCACGGCGGCGGACGGGTTCGCCCGCGCCCACGCCTGGCCCTCTGCGAGCCCCGC
Source organism: Thermoleophilia bacterium (assembly GCA_020848615.1). Lineage (GTDB taxonomy): Bacteria > Actinomycetota > Thermoleophilia > Miltoncostaeales > Miltoncostaeaceae. Next base: position 16,496 of record JADLHW010000074.1, on the reverse strand, counting down.
CAGGAAGTCGCGGACCAGCCGCGGGTCGTTCTCGATGACCTCGTCGGAGGTCACGACCACCAGCTCGTCGTAGGCGGGGACGCCGTGCTCCTCCAGCCGCAGGATGCTCAGGCGCACGCCCTTGGCCTCGAGCTCCGGGCCCTCGATGTTCCAGTAGGCGCCGATGACGGCGTCAACCTTCCCGGCGGCGAGCGCGGGGGACAGGTCGTACCCCACGTTCCGCAGGCGCACCTTGGCGGGATCGCCGCCGTCGGCCCGCACGATGGTGTCCAGCAGGGCGCGGTCCGACGGCACCCCGGCGGCGCCGACCGTCCTGCCCTCCAGGTCCCTCGGCCGCGTGATGCCCCGGTCGGCGCGGGCGATCACGCTGTTCAGGGGCGCCGTCACGACCGCGGCGACCGCGACCACGGGGACGCCCCTGTTGCGGGCGATGATCACCTCGGGGGCGTAGGACAGCGCGAACGGCGCCTTCCCGGCGGCCACCTGCTTCAGGGCGGCGGCCGGGTCGGTGGGGACGATGGTGGTGACCGTCAGGCCGCGCCGGGTGAAGAACCCCTCCGAGACGGCGCCGACGAGGCCGGCGTGGTCGGCGTTCGGGTACCAGTCGAGGATCACCTCGGCGGAGCTCGTGGAGCCGGTGGAGGTGGGTTCGGCGGTCCCGTCGTCGCCGCAGCCGGCGACCAGCAGCCCGGCGGCGGCGAGGGACAGGACCAGTGCGAGGACGCGTCGCATCACGTGTGGGTGCTCCATGTGGGTCGGGTTGCGCGGTGCCGGTGCGGCAGCGCGAGGCGCTCGGCGAGCGCCACCAGGAGGAACAGCAGGACGCCGATGAGGCCCAGGACGGCGATGGCGGCCATGGCGAGCGCCGTCTCGAACTGGGCGGTGGAGATCTCGGTGAGGTAGCCCAGGCCGCGGTCGGCGCCGACGTACTCGGCCACCACGGCGCCGGTGACCGCGAACACCGCGGCGAGCTTGAGGCCCGAGAACAGCGACGGCAGCGCGGCGGGCACGGTGACGTGCCACCACGTCCAGCCACGCGAGGCGCCGAGGGTGCGGACCGTGCGCGCGAGGGTGGCGTCGCCGCCGCGCAGGCCGTCCACGGCGGTCACGATCACCGGGAACACGCACAGCAGGGCGGCGACGATGATCTGGGTGAGGGTGTAGTCGAGCCACACGGCCATCACCGGGGCCAGCGACAGGATCGGCACGGCCTGGCTGGCGACCACCCACGGGTACACCGCGGCCTCCAGCGCCCGGCTGGCCGCGATCCCGGCGGCCAGCACGAGCCCCGCGGCGAGGGCGATGCCCAGCCCCACCAGCGTCTCGGTGAGCGTGGCCCGGGCGTGGAACCACAGGCGGTCGCGGTGGTCCCACGCCGCCCACCACACGGCTCCGGGCGACGGCAGCAGCCAGTCCCGGGGACGCTCCAGCCAGATCACCGCCTGCCAGGCCAGCAGCCCGCCCAGCGGCAGCACGGGGAGTGCCAGGCGGCGCCACGCCCGGCTCACGCCGTGCGCCCCACGGCGTGCTGTGCCCGCAGCGCGTCCATGACGTGCTCCCGCACGGCGGCACGGGCCGCCGGCGTGCGCGGCCGGGCCTCCGGGACGGCGACCTCCACGAGCCGGCCCATCGGCCGGGGGCCGCTCACCAGCACCCGGTCCGCGAGCACGGCGGCCTCGTCGGGGTCGTGGGTCACCAGCAGCACCGTGGGCCGCAGGCGCGCCCACACGTCGGCGACCTCGGCGTGCAGCTCGGCGCGGGTGAGGGCGTCCAGGGCACCGAACGGCTCGTCCAGCAGCCACACCGGCCGTCCGGCGAGAGCGGTGCGGGCGAGGGCCGCCCGCTGCCGCATCCCGCCCGACAGGGCATGGGGGTAGTGGTCCTCGAACCCGGCGAGCCCGTACCGGGTGACGGCCTCCCGCGCGCGCGCCGCGGCGTCCGGGACGCCCGCCAGGCGCGCGCCCACCGCGACGTTGTCCGCCAGCGTGCGCCACGGCAGCAGCGAGTCGCCCTGCGGCATGAGCGCGAGGCGCCCCGGGCGATCCGGGGCGGGCCCGCCGTCCAGCCGCACCTCGCCGGCGTCCGGGGGGACGAGGCCGGCGGCGACGTCCAGGAGGGTGCTCTTGCCGCACCCGGACGGGCCGACCAGGGCGACGACCTCGCCGGGCGCCACCGTGAGGTCCACGCCGGCGAGCACGGCCACCTCGCCGCGGCCCAGCACCAGGCCGCGCAGGGCGAGCTCAGCCGACATCGTGGTCCCAGCCCAGGCGCTCGAGGACGACGGGCACCCCGCCGCGGGTCACCACCAGCCCGTCGCCGGCCTCCACGCGGCCCACGGGGACCAGCGCGCAGCCCGGGGCGAACCCGGGCGGGGCGGCGACGACCAGCGCGTAGTCCTCGCCGCCGGTCGCGGCGAACACGTCGGCGGGCACGCCCAGCGCGGCGGCCACCGCGGCCACGCCGGGTGCGACCGGCACCCGGTCCAGCTCCAGCACCACGCGCACGCGGGACGCCGCGGCGAGCCGCGACGCGTCGATGGCGAGGCCGTCCGAGCAGTCGAGCATCGCGCGGGTGCCGGCGGCGGCCAGGGCGATGCCCTCGCGCACCCGCGGCACCGGGCGCAGGTGGGCGGCCACGAGGGCGTCGCGCACGCCGGCGGGAACCCGCAGGGAGCGGTCCTCCAGGAGGCACAGGCCGGCCGCGGAGGCGCCGAGGGCCCCGTTGACCCACAGCACGTCGCCCGGGCGGGCCCCCGAGCGCAGCACCGGGGCGATGCCCGGTGCCATGCGGCCCACCGCGGTCACGCCCAGCACCAGCTCGGACGCGGAGATGGTGTCGCCACCCGCGATCGTGCAGCCCCAGGCGCCCGCCAGCTCCTCCATGCCCTCGTAGACCTCCTCCACGAAGCGCGGCGTTACGCCCCGCGGCACGCCGATCCCCACCAGCGCGGCGACCGGGGACGCCCCCATCGCCGCGACGTCCGAGAGGTTCACGGCGAGGGCCTTGTGCCCGATGTCCCGCGGTCCGGCGGTGGCCAGCCGGAAGTGCACGTCCTGCACGACCATGTCGTGGGCGAGCACCACGGCGGGATCGCCGGTGAGCACCGCGGCATCGTCGCCGATGCCGACGGACACGCCGGGGCGGACGGCGGCGATGGCCGCGATGTGCGCGATGAGCGACGCCTCGGACATGAGCCCGGGTTCCTCCCTTCGCTGGCATTACCCAGATCAGGTTCAAAGGGTCGAGGCCGGAGCGCCTCCTCTCAGCCGCGAATGCGGCTCCCCTGCGCCGCCGAGGGTACCAGCCGGGGAACCGTCACGCCGCTAATGCGCGCCGTCCGGGGTGCCGAAGGGGAGGACAGCCGCGCCCTTCCCCCGCCCTGACGACACGGCCCGGGCGCAACAGACCCCTGAGGAGCCACATGAGCACCGACATCGCGACCGATCCGCAGGCCCACCAGCTCGTCGTCTTCACGCTGGGTGCGGAGGAGTACGGCGTGCCGATCAAGCTGGTCCAGGAGATCATCCGCTACACCGAGCCGCGTCCGATCCCCGGGTCGCCGCACGGCGTGGAGGGCGTGATCAACCTGCGTGGCCGCATCATCCCCGTGGTCGACCTGCGCGCGCGCTTCGCCTCGATGGGCGAGCGGCCCGCCGAGTCGAAGATCGTCATCGTCGAGCTCGAGGACACCACCGTCGGCGTGATCGTCGACGAGGTGAAGGAGGTCCTGTCCGTGGCCTCCGACCAGTGCGAGGCCCCGCCGGAGGGCGCCGGCGACGCCGAGTACCTGGACGCCGTGGCCAAGCTCGATGGCCGCCTGCTGGTGATCCTCAACATGCCGAAGCTGTTCGGGGCGAACGCCGGCCTCATGTACTGACCGGTCCGGGTGGGCGGCGGGCACGCGCCCGCCGCCCACCCGTGCCGCGCAGGACCGCCGCCGCGCGCGGCGAATCGGCAGTGCATGGCTGCCGACGCCACGAGGACCACCCGCGCGGTGCAGGCAGTCACCGACGGTCTGCGCTCCCGGCCGGGTGACGGCTGGTCGAGCGCCGCCGTGGCCCGGGTCTTCCTGACCCTGCTGGGCCTCTTCGTGCTCATCTGGATCCTGTGGGTGAGCCGCTCGGTGATCCAGTGGATCGCGATCGCCGCGTTCCTCGCGGTGGCGATCAACCCCCTGGTGGAGCTCCTGGTGCGCCGGGCCCGCCTCCGCCGGGGCGCCGCCATCGGCGTGGTGTACCTGCTGGGCACCTCGGCCCTCGCCGGCGCGTCCCTGGTGTTCATCCCGCCCCTGGTCGACGCCGCGACCGGCCTGGTGGAGGCGATCCCCGGATACATCGACCGGGCCCAGCGGTCGCGGTTCATCCAGGACCTGGACCGCGAGTACAACGTGCTCGCCCAGGTGAAGGACCGCGCGACCGACGTGGTCGGGACCATCGCCGGCCCGAACGTCGCGGTGGACGCGGCCTCCCGGGTGGTGAACGGCCTGGTGGCCCTGGTGAGCATCGCGGTCATCTGCTTCCTGCTGAGCCTCTACGGCCCGCGGCTGCGCGCCTGGGTGGAGGCGCAGTTCCACGGCGATTCCCACATGCGCGTGACCTCGGTGATGGACGGCATGTACAAGGTCATCGCCGGCTACGTGGTGGGCGTGCTGCTGGTGGCGATGTGCGGGGCGACCGCGGCGGCCCTGTTCATGTGGGCCGCCGGCGTGCCCTACATCCCGGTGCTCGCCCTGTGGGTGGCGCTCATGGCGTTCATCCCCCTGGTGGGCGCGACCCTCGGGGCGGTGCCGTACGTCACCGTGTCGTTCTTCCAGGGGTGGGCGCAGGGCGTGGCGGCGCTGGTGTTCCTCGCCGTCTACCAGCAGATCGAGAACAACCTGGTGCAGCCGCTCATCCACCGCCGCACGGTGCAGCTCAACCCGCTGTGGATCATCATCGCCGTGCTGGTGGGCAGCCAGGTGCTCGGCATCACCGGGGCGCTGGTGGCGATTCCCGTGGCCGGCATCGTGCAGGTCGTGGTGCAGGACTGGGCGGCGGAGCGCCGCCGCCGGGACCTCATCATCGAGCCGCCCGCCGGGACCGTGACGCCCGTCCCCGGCGGCCAGGATCCCGCGGCCGGAGCGGACGCGCCCGCGTAACCTGCCGGGCGTGGGAAAGGTCCGCGCCCTGCTCATCGTCGCCGCCGTGGTGGTGGGTGTGTTCGTGGTGGGCGCCGTGCTCGTGGCGGTCCTGGGCCGGGAGGGCACCCGCACGCAGCGCGTGCAGGGCGAGGTGCGGAAGGTCGAGCTCCTGTCGGAGCGGGGCGCCGTGGCGATCCGGGCGGGCGCCGCGTCCGGCGCCGAGCTCACCGCCCACGACCGCTGGGTCGTCGTGCGGCCGGACGTGACCGCCACCCTCGAGGAGGGCACCCTGCGGGTGAGGGTCACCTGCCCCACGCTGTCGCTGGTGTCGTGCAGCTCCGACATCGTCCTCACGGTGCCGTCCACGGCGCAGCTCGACGTCAAGGCCGTGCGCGGGCACATGGCGGTGGACGGCATCGACGGCCCCATGAGCGTGCTGTCCGAGGACGGCGACGTCACGGTCCGCGGCGCGCCGCCGACGCTGGAGACCCGCTCGGTGACCGGCACCATCACGGCCCGGCTCACGGCCCGGCCCGACCGGGTCCTGGCGAGGAGCGAGACCAGCGACGTGCGGCTCACGGTGCCCGCGGGGACCTACCGGCTCACCGCCGACAGCACGCAGGGCGGGGAGACCGTGACGGGCATCACCGCCGACGCGGCGTCGCCGCGGGAGCTCATCGCCTCGTCCGGCAGGGGCGAGGTCACGGTGACCGGCACCCGCTGAGGAGCGGGGTCCGGGGCCCGGTCATCCGGGACATGGCCGGATGTTCACCGCCGGGGCGTGGATGCCGTCCGGTGGGGGCGGTACGGTAACGAACACATGTTCGAGGCCGCCGACAACACGCAGCTCACGCTCTTCGCGGGCCGGCGCCCCGACCCCGAGCCGCGGCGGCGCGTGGGCCGCAACGAGAAGATGGCGCGCCGCCTGGACCACATGGCGGACGACGCCGAGCTCGAGGCCGAGGCCTGCCGCGCCCAGGGGGACCAGCTCGGCGAGCGCCGGTTCCGCGAGCAGGCCCGCGACGCGCGCCGCTCGGCGGCCCTGCTGCGCGCCGGGCCCGAGGGCGTCGCCCGCCTGCTCGCATCGTGAATCGCCCGGGTCGCCGCGTCCGCGCGACCCGGGCCGCCGGGGTGCCGCCCGGGGCCGTCAGGCCTCGGGCAGGTCGCCCTCCCAGAAGGCCGGCAGGTCCATCTCGAAGCCCCCGTCCTCCGAGGCGTGCTTCTGGTGCCACGCCGTGAAGTCCGGGATGGAGAAACCCACGACGCGGCGCGAGGTGAGGTCCAGGCGCACCTGGATCTCCCGTTCCGGGTCCCAGATCGTCCGCGCGGGCGCCAGCGGTCCGTACGAGCAGTGGTAGGCGTCCCGTTCCTTGTCGTACTGGGTGAAGGTCTCGACGGGCGGCGGCTCGTCGCCGCCGGGACCGCCGGGGGTGCCCGCGGGTGGGGGAGGCGTCGTGCTCATGCGTGCTCCATCGTCGAAACGGGTCGGTGGCCGTGGGGCTCCGGTGAGACTACCCCGGTACGCGGGACGCTCGCATGCCATCCAGCGCGGCGTCGACGATCCGCCCGGCCAGGCCCGGCTCGTCCAGGGGCTCCAGGGTCACCAGCGTCCGGAAGAACACGGGGCCGGCCAGCATCGTGCCCAGCAGGCCGGCATCCGTGTCCGCGGGCAGCTGCCCGCGTTCCACGGCCCTGCTGATGACCTCCAGCACCTTCTGCCGGCGCTCGGCGACGAACGCCGAGTGGAGCTCGGCGAAGCCGGGGTCGCGCAGTGCCTCGGCCACCAGGGACGGCAGGGCCGTCGCCCAGCGCTCGGAGCCCAGCTCGTCCGCCAGGCCCTGCACCACCGCGACCAGGTCGTCGCGGACGTCCCCCGTGTCGACGCACGGCGTGTCGCAGGACATGTGGCGGAACGCGGCGATCAGCAGCTCCGCCCGGGTGGGCCAGTGACGGTAGATCGTCGTCTTCGCGACCCCGGACCGCGCGGCGACGGCCTCGATGGTGACACCGGGGAACCCCTCCTCGCACAGCAGCTGCCCGGTGGCCTCCAGCACCGCGCTGCGGGAGCGCGCGACCCGCGGGTCGCAGCCGTGCCGCCGCTGGTCGATGTCACCCAATCCGTCGTCCCCTTGCGCGGAACCGTACGCGGGCGTAGCGTGGCCATCCGCTACGCAACGGTAGCGTAGCGCACACGCCCACATCGGAAGGAACCCCGTGACCCAGCCGGATTCCAGGCGCTGGATCGTGCTGACCCTGCTCAGCCTCACCCAGTTCATCCTGGTCATCGACGTCTCCATCGTGAACGTCGCCCTGGCCGACATCCAGACCGCGCTGGACTTCTCCCAGGAGAACCTGCAGTGGATCCTCAGCGCGTACACCCTCACGTTCGGCGGCCTGCTGCTGCTGGGCGGGCGCATGGCCGACATCTTCGGCCGCCGCCGGGTGTTCCTCATCGGCCTCGTCGTGTTCATCGTCGGCTCGGCGCTGTGCGGGTTCGCGCAGTCGGAGCTCATGCTCATCCTGGCGCGCGCCCTGCAGGGCGTCGGCGGCGCGATCATCTCGCCCGGCGCGCTGTCCATCCTCATGACGACGTTCGACGAGGGCGCGGAGCGCAACAAGGCCCTCGGCATCTGGGGCGCCATCGCGGGTGTCGGCGGCGCCGTCGGCGTCCTCGCCGGCGGCTTCCTGGTGGAGTACCTGTCGTGGCGGTGGGTGTTCCTCGTGAACCTGCCGATCGGCCTCGCGGTGCTGTTCCTGGTGCCGCGCTTCGTGCGGGAGAGCCGGGGCGAGGGCTCCTCGCGCCTGGACCTTGGCGGGTCGTTCACGATCACCGGCGGCCTGGCGGCACTGATCTACGGGCTCACGCGCGCCGAGACCGACGGCTGGGGCGACACCATCACCATCGTGATGCTCGCGCTCGCCGCCGTCCTCATCCTGGGCTCCATCGCCATCGAGGCGACGGTGAAGGACCCGCTGCTCCCGCTCGCGATCTTCCGGAACCGCACGCTCACCGGCGCCAACGTCGTGGGCTTCCTGCTGGGGGCGTCGATCTTCGCGATGTTCTTCTTCATCTCGCTCTACATGCAGCAGGTGCTGCGGTTCTCCGCCCTCGGGGTGGGCACCCGCTACCTGCTGTTCGCGCTGGTGATCATCTTCGCGGCGGCCGCGTCGCAGGCGCTGGTCACGAGGTTCGGCGTGCGGCCCGTCCTGGCCGCGGGGATGCTGTTCCTGATCGCCGGCCTGGCGTACTTCACGCAGATCGACGTGGACGGCACGTACCCGCGGGACCTGGTGCCCGGGTTCATCCTCGCCGGCATCGGCCTCGGCTTCTCGTTCGTGCCGGTGTCGATCGCCGCGCTGCAGGGCGTGCAGCCACGCATGGCGGGTGTCGCGTCGGGCCTCATCAACACCTCCCAGCAGGTGGGCGGCGCGGTCGGCATCGCGATCCTCTCCACCATCGCGACCTCCACGACCACCGGGAAGGTGGACAACGCGGTCGCCGCCGCCGCGGCGGCGGGGAACGACCCGCAGGCCGCCGCCCAGGCGGCCCTGCCGCAGGGCCTCGTGGACGGCTTCGTGAACGCCTTCACCGTGGGTATCGGGATGGCCGTGGTGGGCCTGGTGTGCACGCTGTTCATCATCCGGAAGGTGTCGGCGAAGGAGGCCGCCGCCGCGCACGCCGCCGCGGGCGTGTAAGGCGCATTGCGGGCGGGGCGGCGGCACGCCGTCCCCGCCCCGCCTCGCCTATCCTTCGCGGCGGAGCACCGACCACGAAGGGGTTGAGGATGGCCGACGAGCCAGCAGCGGGTCCCGGCGTCGAGGACTGGCGCCAGCGCGCCCAGGCCGAGCTCGGCGATCGCCCCCTGGACGACCTCACGCGCGTGACGCCCGAGGGCATCCCGGTGAAGCCGCTGTACACGGCCGAGGACCTCGAGGACATCGAGTTCCTGGGGTCACTGCCAGGGTTCGCGCCGTTCGTGCGCGGCGTGCGGGCCACGATGTACGCGAACCGCCCGTGGACGGTGCGCCAGTACGCCGGCTTCTCGACCGCGGAGGAGTCCAACGCCTTCTACCGCCGCAACCTGGCGGCCGGGCAGATGGGCCTGTCGGTGGCCTTCGACCTGGCGACCCACCGCGGCTACGACAGCGACCACCCCCGCGTGGAGGGCGACGTCGGCAAGGCCGGCGTCGCCATCGACTCCGTCGAGGACATGAAGATCCTGTTCGACGGCATCCCGTTGGACCGCATGTCGGTGTCCATGACCATGAACGGCGCGGTGCTGCCGGTGATGGCCTTCTACATCGTCGCCGCCGAGGAGCAGGGCGTCCCGGCGGACAAGCTCGCTGGGACGGTGCAGAACGACATCCTCAAGGAGTTCATGGTCCGCAACACCTACATCTATCCGCCGGCCCCGAGCATGCGGATCGTGGCGGACATCATCGACTACACCGCGCGCCACATGCCGCGGTTCAACTCCATCTCGATCTCCGGCTACCACATGCAGGAGGCCGGGGCCACGGCGGTGCAGGAGCTGGGCTTCACGATCGCCGACGGCCTGGAGTACGTGCGCACCGCCGTGTCCCGGGGCCTCGACGTGGACGCGTTCGCGCCGCGGCTGTCGTTCTTCTTCGCGATCGGCATGGACTTCTTCATGGAGGTCGCGAAGCTCCGCGCCGCCCGCCTGCTGTGGGCCCGCGTGATGGAGGGCTTCGCCCCGAAGAAGGCCGGCAGCTCCATGCTGCGCACCCACTGCCAGACCTCCGGCGTGTCCCTCACCGCGCAGGACCCGTACAACAACGTGATCCGCACGACGGTGGAGGCCCTGGCCGCGGTGCTCGGCGGCACCCAGAGCCTGCACACCAACAGCTTCGACGAGGCCATCGCGCTGCCCACCGAGACCTCGGCGCGCATCGCCCGGAACACCCAGCTCATCCTCGCCGAGGAGACCGGGGTCACCCGCGTCGTGGATCCCCTGGCGGGCAGCTACTACGTGGAGTCGCTCACGAACTCGCTGGCGGAGGCGGCGTGGGCGCTCATCGGCGAGGTGGAGGAGATGGGCGGCATGACCGCCGCCGTCGACGCCGGCATGCCGAAGCTGCGCATCGAGGAGGCCGCCGCGCGCCGGCAGGCCCGGGTGGACCGCGGCGAGGACGTCATCGTGGGCGTCAACCGGTACCGGCGGCAGTCCGAGGAGCCCATCGAGATCCTGGAGGTCGACAACCGGGCGGTGCGGGCACAGCAGGTCGCCAGGCTCGAGCGGCTGCGCGCGGAGCGCGACCCGGCGCGCGCGGAGGCCGCCCTGGCCGCGCTGCGCGACGGCGCCGCCGGCGATGACAACCTGCTGGCCCTGTGCGTGGACGCCGCCCGCGCGCGCTGCACCGTCGGGGAGATCAGCGACGCCATGGAGGCCGTCTTCGGCCGCCACCGCGCCGAGGTGCGCAGCATCTCCGGCGTCTACGGCGCCGCGTACCGGCAGGACGAGGGCTTCGGCGCGATCCGCGCCCGGGTCGAGCGCTTCGCCGAGCGGGAGGGCCGCCGGCCACGGATGCTCGTCGCCAAGATGGGCCAGGACGGGCACGACCGGGGCGCGAAGGTCATCGCCACGGCGTTCGCCGACCTGGGCTTCGACGTCGAGGTGGGCCCCCTGTTCCAGACCCCCGCCGAGGTCGCACGCGACGCCGTGGACGGCGACGTGCACGTCGTCGGGGTGTCCACGCACGCCGCCGGCCACAAGACCCTCGTCCCGCAGCTCATCCAGGAGCTCCGCGACCGCGGGGCGGGGGACGTGCTGGTGGTGTGCGGGGGCGTGGTGCCGGCCCAGGACCACCGGGAGCTCATCGACGCCGGCGTCGCGGCGGTCTACCCGCCCGGCACGAACATCCCGGCGGCCGCGGAGGAGGTCATCGATCTCATCGAGCAACGGCGCGTCACGGCGTGACCGCGGGTCCGGCGGCCCTGGCGCAGGCGGTCCGCGTCGGCGACCGCCGGGCCCTGGCTCGCGGCATCACGCTGGTCGAGTCCACCCGCCCGGACCACCGCGAGCAGGCGGAGGAGCTGCTGCGCATCCTGCTGCCGTACGCCGGCCGGGCGGTGCGCGTGGGCGTGAGCGGCACGCCCGGGGTGGGCAAGAGCACGCTCATCGAGGCTCTCGGGCTGCTGGTGCTGGACCGGGGGCACCGCCTCGCGGTGCTCGCCATCGACCCCAGCAGCGCGCGCAGCGGCGGCTCGATCCTGGGTGACAAGACCCGGATGGCCGAGCTCGCCCGGCGCGACGAGGCGTTCATCCGGCCCTCGCCGGCGGGCGAGACGCTGGGCGGCGTGGCCCGCAGGACCCGTGAGGCCTTGGTGCTGTGCGAGGCCGCCGGCGCGGACGTCGTGTTCGTGGAGACCGTCGGGGTGGGGCAGTCCGAGACCGCCGTCGCCGCGATGACGGACCTGTTCCTGCTGCTGGTGGCGCCGGGCGGCGGCGACGAGCTGCAGGGCATCAAGCGCGGGATCATGGAGCTCGCCGACGTGGTCGCCGTGAACAAGGCCGACGGCGACCTGCTGCCGGCGGCGAACCGCGCCGTGGCCGCCTACCGGGGCGCCCTGCAGCTGATGACGCCCCGGCACCGCGACCTGCCGGGCGTCGCCCTGCCCGTCTCGTCGGTGGAGGGCACCGGCCTGGACGGCCTCTGGGACGAGCTGCTGCGGCGCCGCTCCCACCTGGAGGCCCATGGGGAGCTCGCCGCGATGCGCGCCGGCCAGGCGCGCGACTGGATGTGGACGGAGGTGCGCGAGGGCCTCATCGACCGCACCCGCCACATCGCCGGCGACCTCGCCGCGCAGATGGAGCGCGCGGTGGGGGCCGGCCACGTGCTGCCGCACGTGGCCGCCGCGCGGATCCTGGAGCATGTGCTCCGGGATCCGCGGGCTGATCGCTAACCGGCGACCGGTGGCTGCGGGCGGGCGGGACGCGGCCGGGCGACGACCTGCGTCTCGAAGGCCGTGCGCACGCGCGTGGCGTTCGTGGCCGTGGCGACCGCCTGGCCGGCCCGGTCACCGGGCACGCCGCCGCTGAACCGCACGGACACGCGCACCACCCGGGTCTTCCCGGCGGGGATGGTGCCGAGACGCCAGACCAGGCGTCCCGAGATGAGCTTCGCGCCGGCCGGCCGTTGCGTGAGGGCCGCGCCGGACGGGAGGAACTGCTGCAGCACCACGCCGCGGGCGGGGTTGCGCCCGCGGTTGCGGACCGTGACGCGGTAGGTCGCCAGGCCACCGGTGATCACCCGCGTGCTGCCGTCGGTCGCGAGGCCCAGCCGGGTGCGCAGGACGGTGACGCCGGTGTCCGGCGGCGGAACCACCACCTCGCTGCACGTGCCGCCGCTCACCGTCACGGCGCGGAACGCGGTGTCGTTGGCCGGGTTGGTGTCGCCGGGCACGGTGACGCGTGCGTCGTCGCGGGCGCCGGTGGCGCACATGGCCTGCGTGACCGCGAGGGTGCCGCGGTAGGTGAGCGACGCGCCGGGCGCGAGCTGCGCCGGCATCGTGCCGACGGGTGCCAGGCCCTTCAGCGCCGGGTCGGTCACCGAGATGCCGGCGGTGTCGACCGGGACGTCGCCCCGGTTGGTGACCGTGAGCGTGTAGGTGGCGTCCTGGCCCGGCGAGTAGCTGGTGGCGTCCGTGGCGACGGCGACCGACAGGTCACCGACGCAGGTGACCGTGAAGCTGGTGCTGGACGTGTTGTCGGCGAGGTTCGCCTCGCGCGTCGGGAGCGTGAGGTTGGCCTGCACCGACCCGGTGACCACGCGGCCGCAGTCCTCGCGTCCGGGCCGGGTGATGCCGTGGTAGTACAGGTCCTCGCCGGGCAGGACCTCGTCGGGCTGGTTGCCGACGTTGGACATGGGCGGCAGGTCCTGCGTGACGAAGTAGAAGCTCGGCTGCCGCGGGATGGGGCTGGTGCCCGTGTTGCGGACGTGGACCGTCCAGGTCACGTCCTCGCCGGGCCGCGCGGTGGCGCGGTCGGTGGTGAGCTCCGCGGAGACGTCGAACCGGCACGGCGTGCTGGCGGCGTTCGCCGTCGCGGCGCCGCCGTCGAGGTTCCACGTGACCGACCCGGTGAAGTCGACCGGGAAGCCGGAGAAGTACGTGCGGTCGTCGCGGTAGCCGGCCGTCGCGGACGCCGCGTCGGGGCGGAAGACGATGTCCTGGCCCCGGTCGGTGGGGGCGGGGCTGAAGCGGTTCTGCGGCCCGACCCCGATGACCACCTGGTTGGGCAGCGGGTTCGTGTACCCGAAGTACGCGGTGAGACCGCCGGGACGGGGGGCGACGCAGGTGACCTGGGGGGTGACCGCGGCGGCGCCGGACGCCCATGCCAGGAGGGCGGTTCCGGTGAGTGCGCCGAGTGCGGGGAGGCGAAGGGGGGTCATGTCGGCGCAGAGTCTCCCACGTTCTTCGGACATACGGAACCGCGGGGCGCGGATTACCCCTCGCCGGGCAATGGACATTCCATCGCCCCCCGGCCCGGCCGCCACCCGCCCCTCCCATGGGACAACTTGACAACCGCACGGTTGTAAAGCAGCATGCCGGTGTCCACGCGATCCAGGAGGACCCGGCCCGATGGCCATCCCGCACCCGCTCCCGGAGCCCGTCGTCGAGCTCGTCGCCGAGCGCTTCCGCGTCATGGGGGAACCCATGCGCATCCGCATCCTCGAGGTGCTGCGCGACGGCGACCGCACCGTCGGCGAGCTCACCGCCGCACTCGACGCCACCCAGCAGAACGTCTCCAAGCACCTCGGCGTGCTGCACCGCGCCGGCATCGTGGCCCGCCGCAAGGAGGGCACCGCCGCCCGCTACGGCATCGCCGACCCCCTCGTCCTCGATCTCTGCGAGCGCGTCTGCACGTCGCTGCGGCTGCAGGCGAACGAGCTGGCGGGCCTGCTGGGCGAGGTCGTCCAGTGACGGCCGTGGGTCCCATCGGGCGGTTGGGCCGCTGGTCGGCCCGGCACGTCCGCGCGACCGTCGCGATCTGGATCGTCGCCCTCGTGGGGCTGGGGATCTTCGCCCCCGCCGCCGAGCATGCCCTGTCGGGTGCCGGCTGGCAGGACTCCACCAGCGAGTCCGTGACGGCCCGCGACCTCGTGCAGGAGCACTTCGGCGGCATGAGCGGCAGCGCCCTCATGGTCGTCGTGCACTCCGACACCGCGACGTACGGCGACCCGGCGTTCACCGCCGCGGTGGACCGCGCCTCGCGGCTGCTGGACGCCAGCGACGCGGTGTCCACCGTCCAGGCCCCGCAGCCGGGGCAGACCGTGAGCCAGGACGGCCACACCGCCGTGATCATGGGCGGCAGCGGGAAGAACACCACCGGCATGGTGAAGGCCGCGGACGACCTCAAGGCGGACCTCAGGAAGGCCGGCGGGGACGGCGTGACGGTGGAGCTCACCGGGCAGTCGGCCATGTGGTCGGACTTCAACGAGGCGAACAAGACCGCGATGATGAAGTCCGAGCTGCTGAGCTGGCCGGTCACGCTCGCGATCCTGGTGCTGGCCTTCGGCGCGCTGGTCGCCGCGACCCTGCCGCTCATGCTCACCATCATCGCCCTCGCGATGTCCGCCGGATCGCTGTACCTCGCCACGCAGATCACCGACGTGTCGATCTGGGCCATGAACTTCGCGCTCATGTTCGCCCTGGCGCTGGGCATCGACTACGCGCTGTTCATCGTCCAGCGGTTCCGCGGCGCGCTCATGGGCTCCCACCTGGACCGGGACGAGGCCGTCGCGGTGACGATGGACACCGCCGGCAAGGCCGTCCTGTTCTCCGGCCTCACCGTCCTCATCTCACTGTCGGCCGTGCTGCTGGTGCCGAGCCCCGCGTTCCGGTCGATGGCGCTCGGGATCATGCTGTCGGTCGTCTTCATCCTGCTGGCGACGCTCACGCTGCTGCCGGCCGTGCTGGGCCGGCTGGGCGGCCGCGTGAACAAGCTGTCGCTGCCGTGGGTGCACGAGGGCGAGCACCGCTCCCCCCGGTTCGCCCGGTGGGGCGAGTTCCTGTGGCGGCGGCCGGGCGTCCTCGCCGTGGCCACCATCGCGCTGCTGGTGCTCATCGCATGGCCGATCCTCGGCCTGCGCACCGGCATGCCCAGCATCAAGGTCGTGCCGGAGGACGACTCCTCACGCGTGGGGTACGTCCAGGTGCAGGAGGCCTTCGGGCCCGGAGCGCCCGGCGCCCTGCAGCTGGTGGGCCCGCTCGCGGACGTCCGGGAGGCGGCCGCCACGGCGGCGAAGGACCCGGCCGTCGGCCAGGTCACGCAGGTCCAGCCCGGCGGCGGCGGCATGGGCCTCGCCCAGGCCGTGCCCGGCGTCGACCCGTCCGACCCGGCCCTCGGGGACGCGATCGACCGGCTGCGCGCCGAGTTGCCCGCGAACGTCCTGGTGGGTGGCGGCGCCGCCGAGAACCACGACCTGGAGACCGCCCTCGGCACCTACACGCCGCTGGCGATCGGGATGATCCTGGTGCTCGGGTTCCTGCTGCTGCTGGTCGCGCTGCAGGCGCCCCTGGCCGCGGCGATCGGGGTGCTCACGAGCCTGCTGGCGACCGGTGCCGCGTTCGGCGTGGCCCGGCTGATCTTCCAGGAGGGGCACCTCAGCGGGCTCCTGGGCTTCGAGTCGCAGGGCTTCCTGGACGCGTGGGGTCCGATCTTCTTCTTCGCGATGATCTTCGCGATCTCGATGGACTACACGGTGTTCCTGATGTCGTCGGCGAAGGAGCACTGGGACCGCTCCCACGACGCCCGTGAGGCGATGGTGGGCGGCCTGGCCCACAGCGGCCGGGTGATCCTGGCGGCGGCCGGGGTGATGGTGGCGGTGTTCCTCACCTTCGCTCTCAGCGGCCCGCTGCCCCCGAAGGAGATGGGGATCATCCTGGGCGTCGCCGTGCTCCTGGACGCCGTGCTCGTGCGGCTGCTGCTGGTGCCGGTCCTGCTGCGCCTCGCGGGGCCCGCCGCCTGGTGGCAGCCCCGCTGGCTCGACCGGCTGCTGCCGGACGTGCGGTTCGGGCACTAGGCGGATGCGCCGGAGCCCGGGCCTGTCCCCGGGCCTCCGGCTCACGCCGCCATGTCACCCAGGGCGGCGACCGGGCCCAGGGCGACCACCAGGTCACCCTGGGCCGGCACGGTGCCGGCGGGCTCCCGCAGGTTCCATCCGAACGGGAGCATGTATCCCGCAATGCCGTCGGCGGTTGCTGCAACGAGCATGCCGATCGGCGGGCGTTACCGGTCCAGCAGGGCGCGGATCGTCATTCCCGTGGGGATGTCGGCCATCACCGGGATCCTGCACCACGGTGCGGGCGGCACCGCGGGACGGCAGGGGGAGACCCGGGGGAGGGGTCGCGGCG
>JADLHW010000073.1 GCA_020848615.1 Thermoleophilia bacterium | reverse complement strand
TGGCCGAGAACCTGCAGTCCGCCGAGTCGCGCGTCCGTGACGCCGACATGGCCCAGGAGATGATCAAGTTCACCAAGAGCCAGATCCTCCAGCAGTCCGGCATGAGCATGCTCGCGCAGGCCAACGCGGCCCCGCAGTCGGTCCTCTCGCTGCTGCGCTGACGCGACGGGGCGCACGGCGTCCACGTCGTCCAGCGATCCACCCTGGGGCCCGCCATCGGCGGGCCCCAGGTCGTTCCGGCGCCGACGCCGGTCCCCCGGGACCCGTCGGTGGCGGCGCGGTGTCCCCGCTCAAGTCCACCTCCGGCGTGCCGATCGTGGAGGCGCCGCCGGTGTCTCCACGGCGGTCGTGAGCGGGGAGGAGATCAATGCAGCCGCCGAAGACGCCGCCGTCCCCCGGGACCGCGGTGCACCGCCGCCATGGCGGAAGCACGCCGCGCACCAGGTGCGCGGCGCCTCCGGCGACCCCGCGCACGGCCGCGTGCGACCCGCGTGTCCCCGCCACGTCCCCCGGCGACGCCCTCGTCCAGCCACCCCGGCGCGGGACGCGCCCCCACATATGACCACTCACTCGAAGCTCCCCACCGACCGCGTGCTGGTCGTCGCCGAGATCGGCAACAACCACGAGGGCGACGTCCACGCCGCCCTCGACCTCGTGCGGGCAGCGGCTCGCGCCGGCTGCGACGCGGTGAAGCTGCAGG
The DNA here is from genome assembly GCA_020848615.1 of Thermoleophilia bacterium. Lineage (GTDB taxonomy): Bacteria > Actinomycetota > Thermoleophilia > Miltoncostaeales > Miltoncostaeaceae. The sequence continues at coordinate 78,419 of JADLHW010000073.1, read as the reverse complement.
TGTTCCGGGCGGACGCCTTCGTGCGGCCCTCCCAGCCGGAGCGCCTCGCGCAGATGTCCGGCTTCCAGCTCGAGGACGACGAGATCGAACAGATCGTCGCGCTCGCCCGGGAGCTGGGGCTGCTGGTCATCGCGACACCGCTCGACCGGCCGAGTCTCGCGCTGGTCGCGCCGCTGGTGGACGCGCTGAAGATCGCGTCGGGCGACAACGACCACCTGCCGCTCATCCGGGCGTGCGCCGCGGTGGACGTGCCGCTGGTCGTCTCCACGGGGCTCGCCGACATGGCGACGGTGCGCCGCGCCCTTGAGGCCGTGCGCGAGGTCGCCGCCGGCCACGAGGTGTGGCTGCTGCAGTGCACGGCCGCGTACCCGGCGATGCCTGAGGAGGTGAACCTCGGCGCCATCCAGGCCATGGCGCGGGAGTTCGGCGTCCCCGTGGGCTACTCCGACCACACCTCGGGGGTGGAGGTGGCGCCCCTGGCGGTCGCCGCCGGCGCCCGGATGGTGGAGAAGCACATCACCCTCGACCACCGCCGCTCCGGGTTCCGGGACCACCTCATCAGCGCGGACCCGTCGGAGCTCACCCGCATGGTGGCGCACATCCGCTGGGTGCAACGCGTCGCCGGGGACGGCGTGAAGCGCCCGCTGGACGCCGAAACCCCGCTCATGACCGCGGCGCGTCGCTCGATCGTGGCGGCACAGGACATCCCGCAGGGTGCGATGCTTGAGGAGGCCGACATCACCTGGATGCGGCCCCGCGATGGCCTGCGCCCCGGCGAGGAGTCCCGCATCCTGGGGCGGACCCTCACGCGCACCCGCCACCGCGGGCAGTCGCTGCTGGAGGCCGAAACCGAGTGATTGGGGCATAGCCGATGGGCGGGATCGCCGGGTACATCGGCAGCCGGCAGCTCAGCGACGCGAGCCTGGAGGCCGCCCGCGAGGCCCTCGCCCCACGCGGGCCGGACGCCTCGGGCATCCGCCGGTTCCGCACCCCGCACGGCGGGTTCTGCGACCTGGTCCACACGCGGCTGTCGATCATCGACCCGGACCCGCGGGCGGGTCAGCCGTTCACCCGCGAGCAGGGCCCCGGCCACAGCTGGGGCGGCGGCGGCACGTGGCTCACCCACAACGGTGAGCTGTACGACCACCTGGAGATCCGCGCGGAGCTGGAGGAGGAGGGCGAGCGGTTCGCCACCACCTCCGACACCGAGGTGCTGGCGTGCGCGCTCGACCGATGGGGGTGGGACGCCCTCGACCGCTTCGAGGGCATGTGGGCGTTCGGCCGGTACGACGAGGCCGCCGGCGAGCTGGTGTTGTGCCGCGACCGGTTCGGCGAGAAGCCCCTGTTCATCCACCGCGCGCCCGACGGCCTGTACTTCGCATCCCAGCCGAAGGCCCTGTTCGCGATGCTGGGCCGCACCCTGCCGCCGAACATCCGGCACCTCGCCCGGTTCCTGGTGAACGGCCACAGGGCGCTGAACTCGGGCGGGGAGACGTTCTTCGAGGGCCTCACCCAGGTGCCGCCCGCCACCATGCTCACCGCCACGTCCGACGGCCCGGAGCGGGTGCGCACCTACTGGGACCCGCGCCTCGCCGTGGATGAGGGCATGGAGTACCCGGAGGCCATCGCCGCCGTGCGAGACCGGCTGGTGCGGTCGGTGCAGCTGCGCCTGCGCGCCGACGTGCCGCCGGCGTTCTGCCTGTCCGGCGGGGTCGACTCGGTGTCGCTCATCAGCATCGCCGCCCACGAGCTGGGGCACGACGTCCACGGCTTCACGATCGTGAACACGAACGCCCGGTACGACGAGGCGGACATGATCGCGGTCGCCGTGGAGCACCTGGGAGTGCGCCACACCAGGGTGCCGCTGTCCACCGCCGGGTTCCTCGACCGTCTGCGCCGCCAGGTGGCGGAGCACGACGCGCCGATCCTGACGATCACCTACTACGCGCACCGCCTGCTGATGGAGGCGATCCACGACGCCGGCTACAGGGTCTCGATCTCCGGCACGGGCGCCGACGAGCTGTTCACCGGCCACGACGACCACCACGTCGCGTACCTGGCGATGATCCGCGGGGACGCCGAGCTGCACGCCGCCTCACTGGCGGCGTGGACCGAGCACGTGAGGCCCGTCGTGCGGAACCCGTACCTGTCCGATCCGGAGCTGTTCGTGCGGGACCCGGGCTTCCGGGACCACATCCACTCGAAGAACGACGAGTTCGCGGCCCGCCTGCGCGTGCCGTTCCGGGAGGAGTTCGCGGAGCGCGACTTCGGTGCCGGGCCGGACGTGCTGCGCACCCGCATGCTCAACGAGCTGTTCCACGAGTCCGTCCCCGTGATCCTCGCCGAGGACGATCTGAACGCGATGGCCGTGTCCATCGAGAACCGCAGCCCGTTCCTGGACCGCGGCCTCGCGGAGCTCACCTGGACGATCCCCACCCGCCACCTGGTCCAGAGGGGCCGCGCCAAGGCGGTGCTGCGCGACGCGATGCGCGGGATCGCCCCGCAGCCCATCCTCGACAACCGCCGCAAGGTGGGCTTCAACGCGCCCCTGGAGGACCTCCTGGACCTCGACGACGCCGAGGTGCGCGCGGAACTGCTCTCCGATTCACCGGTGTGGGACCTCGTGAAGCGCGAGGCGATCGAGGACCTCATGAACCAGCGCGACCTCCCCGATGGCGAGAGCAGGTTCCTGTTCTCCCTCCTGGGGACCAAGATGTTCCTGGAGCACCGCTCGTAGGCCTCTTGATGGCCGGTCGACGTCCGCAGGGACCGCCTCGAGCCGTCCGGGTGAGCGTCCTCGCCGGTACTGACGGTCGCTTCCTGCGGGTCGACTCGCCGACTGGGACGCGGTTTGGGCTCGTGGGCTTTCAGCCCGCTGAGCAGTCGATGATCCGCGCCCTGTGGCCGTGGGAGCGGGCGAGCCGGCGGTCGGTGGTGAGCAGTGGCGCGTCGAGGATCTCCGCCAGGGCGACGTTCACGGCGTCGAAGGCGGTATGGGTCGCCCGGAGATCCCAGACACGTCGCGCCAGGATCGTCGCCGGGAAGACGAGGTAGGACGGGTCGTGGACGATGGACACCGCGTCCTCGTCCCATTCCGCGCCTCGCCGGCGCTCCGCCCGGCGCAGGCCGTTCAGGACCTCGAGCGGGGTGAGGTCCAGCACGTACACCTCGTCATGTTCCCGCAGGCGCCGTTCGATGATCTCGTGCGCCGGTCCCGGAAGCAGGAGGTCCACCCAGGCCGATGCGTCGAGCACCGCTACGGAATCAGCCGTTCCCACTTCTCGTCCATCTCCTCCCGGGACAGCCGAATCGCCTCGGCTCCCGTGATGGGTGAATCCAGCTTCGGCCGCATTCGGCGGACGCGCTCCAGGTACTCCTCCATCGTCGGCCGCCCGGCGAGCCGGTCCAGCTCCGCGCGCAGGTAGTCCGACAGGCTCACCCCCTGCAGGGCCGCCTTGGCCTTCAGTCGTCCGACGGTGTCTTCGCGCACATCACGTATCTGCACGACGGGCATCGCACGACTCCACGCCGCGTTGCATGAACATTGCATGCAGAGTGTCGCAGGAGGCGCACGGCCCGTCCACCGGTGGGGTCAGGTGCCGTCGATCTCCCGGCGGCGCGCGGCGATGAGGTCCGCCACCAGGGCGGGCGGGAGCGGCTCGTCGAGGGGGAATCGCAGCGAGCCCTTCGAGGTGGCGTGGCCGGCGACGCGGTCCCCCAGCGCGGCGAGCACGGAGCCGCTGTGCGGCAGGTAGCTCAGATGCCGTTTGAACGCCGCGAACCCGCCGACCGCGGTGCCGTCGATCCGGAACACGGGGGCGCCGTAGGCCAGGCCCTGCTCCGCCTCGGGAAGCAGCTCCAGGATCGTGCGGCGCAGGGACTCCAGGGTGCCGCGGCCGGGTTCGTCGACGCCGGCCAGGTAGTCGTCGATCTCCCGTGCGCTCATCGCGGCACCGCCCTCAACGATCCGCGAGCGCGCGGATGGTGCGGCACAACTCGACGCGCCGACCGCGTGGCCGGGGCGACGATGATGGATCTGAGCACCGGGACCGCCTCGGACCGGGTGACCACGAGCACGGGCCGGCGCCTGTCGTCCGCCTCCGCCCACCACACCTCGCCCTGCCGGGGTGCGGTCACCAGGGCTCGTCGGCGATCATCGCCGCCTTCGACGAATCCAGCCGGTCGAGCACGTCGAGCAGATCCTGTTCCAGCCTCACGACGATCCGTGGCATGGGCGGAGTATTCCGATGCGCATTGCGAAGTGCGACACGCATCGGGTGTCATCTGCGGCCGAGGTCAGGCCCGGGTGTTGCCCCAGGTCTCGTCGTGCACGAGGGTCTTCCAGGCGCGGAAGGTCTTCTGCATCGCCGGGGCGACGCCCTCGGGGAACGCCTCGGGATAGCCGAGCGGGGTGAGGATCACCGGGTCCACCTCGGCGGGCAGGCCGAGGATCTCCCGCAACCGGTCCTTCTCGAACCGCTGGAACGCGGTGGTGGGGACCGAGCCGATGCCCTCGGCGCGGGCCGCGAGGAACAGGTTCTCCATCGCGAACGCAACGGAGATGACGTCGTCGAGGTGGCCGCCCTCCCGCATGGAGGCCGGGTAGTTGTCCCTCGGGACCACGAGCCCGAACACCCAGGCCGGCGCGGCGCGGTACGAGGACAGGACCTTCTCCGCGGAGGCGGTGCCCCAGGCGAGCCGCTCGCCCTCCGGCACCTCCTCCTTCCAGGGCCGCATCTGGGCGAAGTACCGGGCACCGCCCGCGATCACCAGGTCGGCGATCTTCGCGCGCCGCCCGGCGTCGCGCACCACCAGGATGCTCCACGCCTGCGCGCCGCTGCCGGTGGGTGCGCGCAGCGCCAGCCGCAGCAGGTGGTCAAGGGTCTCGTCCGGGATGGGCCGGTCGGTGTAGCTGCGCACCGCGCGGCGCTTGCGGATGGCCTCGACGACGTCCATGTGCGTACCTCGGGTCGGGGTTGCGGAGGGTCAGGCGGGGGCGCCGGCGGTCGCGGCGACCGGCTGGAAGTCCAGGTCGGTGACGATCTCGATGGCGGTGGCCACGGACCGGGCGTTCGGGCAGTGGTGCGCGTGGATGGCGTTGCATCGCTCGGCGGCGGCGCGCTGCTCCTCGGCGGCCCTGAGGTGGTAGGTCACGGTGATCTTCCGCAGCCGCAGGACGCCGTCGGGGTCGACCACCACCTCGCCGTCGGCGTCGCAGGTGAGCGCATCCCCGTGGGCGGTGATGCCGCGGGCCTTCAGGGTGCCGCCGAACGTCCCGATGAGGCAGCCCGCCACGGACGCCACCAGGTAGTCGAGGGTGCCGGGGTGCTCCGGCACAGTGCCGGGCGCGAAGCCGTAGTGCTCGCCCTGCCACCCGGGGGTGCCGAACGTGACCGGCGTGCCGGTCATGTGCAGCGTGGCCTTGCGGATGGGCGGGTTCTCCCGCGTGAGGCTCACGTGGATGTGGTGCACGGTCTCGTCGGCCATGGGCGTCCTTCCGGGCTCGGGTGGGCTCCTCGAGCCTAGTTTCCCGTCCGGGCCGCGGCCACTCCTACCGCTCGTACGCCTCCAGCGGCCGGTCGAGGTGCTCGCCGGTCTGCACGCGCCACAGCGCCGCGTACAGGCCGCCTTCCGCCACCAGCTCGTCGTGCGTGCCCTCCTCGGCGATGCGCCCGTGCTCCAGCACGTGGATGCGGTGCGCGTTGCGGACGGTGGAGAGCCGGTGGGCGATGACGATGGTGGTGCGGCCCTGGGCGACGGTCTCCATGGACCGCTGGATGGCGGCCTCGGTCTCGTTGTCCACCGAGCTGGTGGCCTCGTCCAGCACCAGGATCGCCGGGTCGCGCAGGATCGCCCGGGCGATGGACAGGCGCTGCCGCTGCCCGCCGGACAGCTTCTGCCCGCGCTCGCCCACCAGGGTGTCGAACCCCTCGGGCAGGGCGCTCACGAAGTCGTGGGCCTCGGCGAGGGCGGCGGCCCGCTCGATCTCCTCGCGCGTGGCGTCGGTGCGGCCGTACGCGATGTTCTCGGCGACGGTGCCGTCGAACAGGAACACGTCCTGGCTCACCAGGCCGATCGCCCCGCGCAGGGACGTGAACGTGAGGTCGCGGATGTCCTCGCCGTCCACGGTCACCCGACCGGCGGTGGGCTCGTAGAACCGCAGCAGGAGCTTCACGATGGTGCTCTTGCCGGACCCGGTGAGCCCCACCACGGCGTGGGTCTCGCCCGCCGGGATGTCCAGGTCGATGCCGTGCAGCACCGGCACGTCGTTGGAGTACGCGAACTCCACGCCCTCGAACCGCACCGCGCCGCGCACCGGGGCGGGCAGGTCGTGCGCGCCGGGGGTGATGGCGGGCTCCACGTCCAGCAGGTCGAGGATGCGCCGCGTGCTGGCCATGCCGCGCTGGTACAGGTCGAAGGTCTCGCCCAGGCGGGTGAGCGGCCACAGCAGCCGCTGGGTCATGAACACCAGCACGGAGAACAGGCCGATCGCGAGGCTGCCGTTCAGCGTCGCCCATCCGCCGATGAGCAGCGTGCAGGTGAACCCGGCGAGGATCGCCATGCGGATGAGCGGCACGAACGCGGAGCTGAACGCGATGGCCCGGCGGTTGGCCTCCCGGTACGCGTCGCTCTCGACCGCGATGCGGGCGCTCTCGGCGTCCTCGGCGGTGAACGCCTTGATGGTGGCGACCCCGCCCAGGTTGTTGGCGAGCATGCCGTTCAGCTGGCCCACCCGGTCCCGCACGTCCTTGTACTTGGGCTGCAGGCGCCGCTGGTACAGCAGCGACGCCCAGATGATGAGCGGGATGGGCAGGAACGCGACCAGCGCGAGCAGGGGCGAGGCGTACACGAACACCAGGCCCACCAGCAGCACGTTGAGGGCCGTGGTGATGATGGTGTTCGCCCCGATGTCCAGGAACCGCTCCAGCTGGTTCACGTCGTCGTTGATCACCGACATGAGCCCGCCGGTGGAGCGGTCCTCGAAGTACGCGAGCTCCAGCTTCTGGACGTGCCCGTAGGTGGTCATCCGCAGCTCGTGCTCCACCGTCTGCGCCAGGTTGCGCCAGGCGACGGCCGCCGCCCATTCCGTGAACGACTCCAGCATCCAGATGACGGCGTTGAGGACGGCCAGCAGCACCAGCTGCTGCCACCGGTCGTCGATGCCGGTCACGTCCGAGACGAAGCTGCCCCGGTTGTTCACCACCACGTCCACGGTCGCGCCGATGAGCAGCTCGGGGGCGACGTCGAACACCTTGTTGAGGCTCGACATCGCCGTCGCCCAGATCACGCGGGGGCGGTGGTGGGCGGCGACGTCCCAGAGGCGTCGCAGGGGGTGGATCTCGTCCGGCGGGGTGGCGGCGCTCGCGAGCATCGCGGGAGTGTAGTGCCGGCCCCGCCCGCCGGCCCGCCCTCTACGGGACGGGCGTGCCGAACTCGTCGGCGCCGATGTCGGGCCGCGGCCCCAGGGGGCGGCGCACGCCGTCCAGGTCGTTGCGCACCAGGCCGGGCAGCGCCCGGTTGATCGCGCGCCGCGCGGTGGCGCGCAGGTGCAGGTCGCCCCGGGCGGCGGCGGTGAACAGGCCGGCCTCGGTGGGGGTGCGCAGCACCAGGTTGCCGCCGGTGCGCGCGGCGGTGCCGTCGCGCAGGTTCAGCGGCCGGTCGAGGATGTTGTTGCGGTACACCAGCCCGCTCGCGGCCCGCCGGACGTCCGGGGTGTAGCCGTTGCCCCACAGGGTGTTGTGCACCACCCGGCCGTTCACCGTGTCGATCACCGAGATGCCGGCGTCCGCCGACCGGGTGACCACGTTGTTGCGCACCACGCCGCCCACGTGCTCATGGGTCTGCTTGCCCCACGCCGGGGTGCCGAACCCTCCGTACACGATGCCCACCAGGCCGGAGCCGATCACGACGTTCCGCTCGATGACGGTGTCCACCGAGCCGCTCTTGAACTGGATGCCGGTCCCGGCGAGCTCGGCGCCGCGGATGTTGGTGATGCGGTTCGCGCGGACGGTCCACCGCAGGCAGCCGTTGCAGTCCACGCCCTGGAGGTTGTTCCCGCCGAAGGGCCGCACCTGGGTGATGGTGTTGCCGTCCACCAGCACATCGCTCACGCATGCGGGGTCGCATGTGCCGCCGCCCTTGATGGCGCTGAACTGGGAGCCCAGGTCGCCCGAGCGGGTGTTGTCCCACATGCGGTTGCCCTGGATGCGGATGTGGTGGGCGGGCGCGTCGATCTTGACGCCGTGGTACGCCCCGCCGGTGATGCGCAGACCCCGGATGGTCACGTGGTGCGCGCCGTTGACGAAGAACGCCTCCTCGTGGCCGTTCGCATCGATGGTCACCGACCCCGGGACGGTGAGCGGCCGGATCACCACGGGCGCGGCGGCGGTGCCGGAGCCGGCGGGGGTCACGCGGATGCGGTCGGTGAGCACGTAGCGGCCGGGGGCCAGGGCGATCTGGGTGCCGGGCCGCGCGGCGGCCACGGCCGCCTGGAGCTGCGGTTCGGTGCGGACGGTCACGGTGGCGGCCGAGGCGGCGGGCACGAGCGCGAGCCCGCACGCCAGGGCGGCGAGGAGGAGTCGGGGCACCGCGCCACCCTCTCGCGCCGGCCGGCGGTGCGCCACCCCACCGGGTGCCGCACCGCCGGGGTGCGCGTCGTCCCCGTCGACCGCCGCTCCGATCAGGCCACCGCCCAGCGCAGCGGCACCAGCATCTCGTCCGGGGTGAGGGACCCGTGGCGGCTCACGAGCGCCGAGCCGCGGTACCCGGGGTCGGTGAGCGCGGCGTTGCCGCGGGCTGCCAGGGCCACCGCGCCCATCCGGGCGCGGGCGGCGGGGATCACCCGCGGCCCCAGCCATCCCTCGTCGAGGATCCGCTCCACCGGCACCACCCACGCCCGGTCGCCGTGCGCGGCCTCCGCGGCGGCCAGGACGTCCGCCGCGCGGTCCGGCGGGCAGTGCAGCCACGCGAACCGCGCCTCGCCGCTCAGCGACGCGCACAGGGCGCGCACGTCCGCGGCGATCTCGACCTCGTGGCCGGCGGTGGGCACGTGCCCGTGGTCGGCGGTCACCACCACGGCGGTGCCGGACGGCGCGGCGTCGACGATCCCGGAGATCAGCCGGTCCACGAACGCCAGCTCCGCGTCGTATTCCGCGCCGTGCCCGTGGACGTGGGCGACGTTGTCGATGCCGTCCCAGTACGCGTGGACGAACGGCTCGCCGGCGCGCAGGGCGTCGCCCACCAGCACCGGGATGACGGCGGGGGTGGCGTACCAGCCGATGCGCGTCCCGCGGAGCTGGGCGCGGGTGAAGCCGCTGTCGCGGAACAGCAGCTTGTTCACCACCGCCGGCGAGGTGCCGAGGAACGGTGCCACCACCTGGGTCTCCTCCGGTACCACCGCCTCGCGGGCGTCCACGCCGTCCAGCGTCCAGCGGATGGGGTTCAGGATCCCGCCGCCCGGGTGGTGCATGCGGTACCCGATGAGCCCGTGGCGTCCGGGCGGCGCGGCGGTGACGATCCCCGTGAGCGCCGCGGCCGTCGTGGACGGCGCCACGGTCGTGAGCGCCGCGCCGTCCATCGCGGTGAGCACCGGCGCCGCGTCGGGGCGGGCGGCGAGCTGCCGCTGGCCCAGGCCGTCGATCACCACCAGCACCCGCCGCGGGGCGTCCAGGACCTCAGCCGGCAGGATCCCCGCGACCGGGCCGCGCCGCTCCAGCAGCGCGGGCACGATGTTCACGACCGAGGCGCCGTCGTAGTCGGGCAGGAGGGGGACGTCCACCGGGGCTCAGCCTATGCGGGCGCCCGGTCGGCAGGTGACGGGCGTGGCACCGGCGTGACCGCGGAGGGGAGCACGCCGACCGGGCCCGACGGGCTGCTGGCGGCCCTGCGCCGCGACGCGCGGTGACGCATCGGCCGCCGCCGCTCCACCCCGGAGCGGTCAGCTCGGCGCGTCGAGCAGGTTCACCGGGACTCCTGCCGCATCGGCCAGTCCGGCCTGAGCGGCGTCGTGGGTGATGCGTTCGCGTCCGGTGACGCCCGCGGTGGCGATGATGAGGAGATCACCCGTCCTGCGGATCCGGCGCTCCCTCCGCGCGAGCGCAGGGAGCTCACCGAATCGCCGGGCGATCTCGAGGTCCACCGGTATCGGCGGGAACGCCCGCTCGATGGCATCCAGCCACTCCGCGCGGATGGCTCGCACGGCCGCATCGGGTGCGCGTTCGACGCCGGCCCGGAGCTCCCCGATGGAGACCACCGAAATCGCCGCGGAGACGGGCGGATCCGCATCCCGTACGCTCGAATCTCACGGCCGGGCGGGGCGCAGCTCCAGGTAGCCGGGGCCGCGGCGGATCACGAACGGCCCCACCCGCGTCTCGGACCGTGCCTCACCCGGGCGGGCGGGCGTCGCACGGCGGGCGAGCGCGCGGATGCGGGCGACGGCGGTGTCCACGTGCGCGATGCCGTTGTTGGTGCGCTCCGCCAGCTCGGTGACGGGCGCGACGCGTTCCACCACCTTGCCGCCGCCGGCCATCTGCAGGTACAGCGAGCCGGCGCCGCCGGCGGCGCTCACCACGGCGCAGCCGATGAGCAGCCATTTCCGCCATCGCGGCTGCACCTCCCGCACGCGCATGACGTGGTCGGCGCGTGGCGGCGTGGTGGTGCGGAGCGGCGGCAGGCCGCCGGCGGGCGGGGCGGGCCGCGGTGTGAGCGGCGGCAGGCCGGACCCGGCGGCGCCGCGGGAGGGTGCGCTCATGACACCCCTCCCGACAGGCCGCCCCGGGTCGCGGTTACGCCGTGCGGATGCTCAAACCGCCGAATCCAGCAGTGTCTCGAGGTCGAGCAGCACGATGAGCCGGTCGCCCAGCACCAGCACGCCGTTCACGTGGTCGCCGCACCCCACGCCGCTGGGGGCGGGACGGGGCTCGCCCTCCCCGGCCTGCAGCACCTCGGAGACCCCGTCCACGGTGAGCCCCACCGGCTCGCGGCCCGGCAGGTCGATCACCACGATGTCCTGGTCCCCCGAGGGCGCGCCGGGCGAGCCCAGGCGGGCGCGCAGGTCCATCACCATCACCACCTCGCCGCGCAGGTCCACGACGCCCTGCACGTGCGGGGGCTGGCCGGGCAGCGGCCGCGGTTCGCGCCACCGCACGATCTCCCGCACCGAGTTGATCGGCACCGCGTACTGCTCGCGGTCGAGCAGCAGCACGACGTGCTGGGTGGTCTCGGGCGGGGTGAGGGTCGCCATGGGGCCTCCGTGCATGCGGGTGGGGTCTGTCCACCTCATGCATCGGCGCGGTGCCGCGCGAGCGACACCCCGCCGTGGAGGATCGGCCCATGCGGGCGGTCACGCCCGGCGCAGCACCCGTCCCAGCCACCCGGCGACCAGCAGGAGCGCCACGCCGCTGGCCACGAACACCACCCGCGGGGAGAAGAGCTCCAGGGCCAGGGCGGCGAGGCCCAGGGCGGCGATCTGCCCGGCCTGCGCCGCGGTGCCGATGAGGCCGAACACCCGGCCCAGCATCTCGCGCGGCACGTGATCCTGCAGGTGGGTGTCGGAGGCGACGTTCTGGATCGCGTTGCCCACGCCGCCGACGCCCTGGCCCACGGCGCCCACCGGGAGGTTCGGCGCGAGACCGGTCACGGCGTTGCCGACGCCGGACAGGGCGATCGCGGCGATCGACAGGTTCACGGCGTCCACGTTCCGCCGCCACGCCGCCAGCGCGGCGGAGGTCACGAGCATGCCCGCGCCGAACGCGGCGACCAGCAGGCCGTAGCCGCCGGGGCCGGCGTCCAGCACCTCGCGGGCCACGAACACCAGGGCCACGTTGTCGATGCCGGCCAGGGCGACGATCGCGAAGATCGCGATCACCCAGGCGCGCACGATCCGGGAGCGGCGGGCGTACGCGAGGCCGCCGCGCACCGACGCCGCGAACGACTCCGCCTCCGCGTCGTGGTGGGGGTGCAGGCGCGGCACGAACGCCAGCAGGGCGGCGGACACCAGGAAGCTCCCGGCGTCCACCAGCAGCGCCCCGCGCACGCCGGCGGTCGCCACCAGCAGGCCGCCCAGCAGCCCGCCGAGTGCCAGGTCCAGGTTGTGGGCGAGGCTCAGCAGGGCGTTCGCGGACATCCGCTGCTCCTGCGCCACCAGGGCCGGCACCGCGCTGCGCCCCGCGGGGGTGAACAGCGTGACCAGGCCCGCCATGCCGGCCACCAGCACCAGCACCACCGGGAACGGCGGGAGGGTGACGGCGATCGCGCCCACCAGCGCCATCTGACCGAGCTCGCACACCCGCATGAGGGCCCGTTGCTCCACGCGGTCCACCAGCGCGCCCGCCACGGGGCCCAGGAACCGGGGCGCCGCCTGGGCGAACAGCAGCAGGCTCACCCCGAGCGGGCCGTGGGCGTCGGCCGCCAGGACCACCAGCGCCACCGACGCCGCGCCGTCACCCGCGAACGAGATGACCCGGGATGCCCACAGCGCGCGGAATGCCGGGTTCTGGACGAGCACCGGGGGCAACCGCATCGCGTGATCCTGCCACTCACGGGGACCCATGGTGCGGAGGATCCTGGCGCCATGGATGAACCGCCGACCATGCGACTCGTCCGGCGCGGTGGAGGCCTGGTCGCGGGGGCCGAGGCGGACATGCCGACGCTGACCGCTGACGCGGTGCGCGCCGGGTCGGAGCAGGCACGCGAGGGGCGCGCATCCATCGACGAGGTGGATCGGTGACGGCGGACCCGGGCACGTACGTTCCCTCGGCGGTCGAGCGGATCGTGGAGGCGGTCGACCCGCTCCGCGTCATCCCGTTCGGGCCGGTGGCCCGCGGTGATCACCGCCAGGACGGCGACCTCGATCTCCTCGTGGGCTCCGCCGGATCGATCCGGCTCGCGAGGCCCGGACGAATGGCGGCGATCCGCCGGGCCATCACCGCTCCCGTCGCGGTGGACGTGTTCGTCACCGCTCCCGCCGAGTGCCTCGACCGCCGGCGGTGCGGTTCGCCGCCGACGACCTCGACGCGCCGAACCCGTGGACGATCGAGGGACGCCACCCTCCTGGCCCTCCGGCGGCCGGGCGGGCGCGGCTTCGCCTCGCCGCGGTGCTCATGCGGCCATGGGCTCGCGGCACGTCGCGGACACCGGATCCGGGATCTCGTGGCGCTTCCACTCGCCGTTCTCGCGCCACCACACCCGCGGGTCGCGGAACGTGTCGGCGATGCGGTCGAACTCCCGCTCGGTCATGCCGGTGTAGGCGAGCCAGCGCTCCAGGTCCCGGGGCTTCACCGGGTCGTGGCGGCGCACCAGCTCGATGCCCTCCCGGCGGGTCATGAGGCCCGCGCGGATGTCCTCGCACACGTGGTCGGTCACCCGGCCGTGGCCGGACCTCAGGTACCTCAGCCAGTCGTGAACGCCGTTCTCGTGCATGTCGTCGAGGTCCGACACGCGCCGGTACGTGCGGTCGAAGGGCTCGTCGCCGGTCTCGAACCCGTACTCGTCGATGACCATCCGCGTGTGGACGTCGGCCTCCCAGTGCACGAAGTCGCCCAGGTACGGGCCGCGCACGCCCACGTCCATGAGCTGCCGGTCGGCGGGGTACATGTAGGTGATCAGGTCGGCGGCCCGCAGGCCCTCCAGCCCCGTGAACCAGTTCCACTCATATCCGCGGGCGAAGTGCTCGAGCCGGTCCCGGTGGCTCATCTCCGGGAAGTCGTCGAAGCCGAACCGCGCGCCCAGGTCCATGTGGCCGTGCTCGCCCCAGATGACCAGCGGGATGCCGTGCTGGACGGCGACGCGGACCGGCGCGGTGGTGATGCCCACATGCGCGTGCCAGTTCATGTCGCCCATCGCCACGAAGGCCAGGCGGTTGAGCTTCTGGAGGGTGGGGACCGACGGTGAGACCAGCACGTGGTCTACGCCGAACACCTCCCTCATACGCAGCATGTTGCGCCGGCCCGCCGGGGTCCAGTTGTTCCCGTCGTAGGTCACCAGCAGCGGGTTGAAGCCCAGCTCCTTCTTGATGACGTGGGCCTGGTACCAGCCGTCCCTACCGCCGCTCACGGGGATCACGCAGTCGTGGCGGCTGCCGTCGCGGCTGCGGTGGCGCTCCAGCAGCTCGATGAGCAGCTCGGTGCGGCGCGACCACTCCGCGGGGGTGATCCGGGCCTTCATGTCCGCGGCGCGGCAGCCGGTGCACACGCCCTCGTCGTCGAACTCCAGTGGCACCGCCGACAGCGACGGGTGCGCGCAGCGGCTGCACCACCGCGGCGGGGCGGCCGGCGGCTCGGTGTCCCGCGGAAGGGGGGTCCGGGCCCGGGCGTACCGCTCGGCGATGTGCCCGTCGCGCCGGGTGGTGTCGTACCCGGGTTCCCGCGGGAAGTGCCTGCTGCCGAGGCGCACGGGCCGCATGGGGATGCCCGCGGCGATGCACGCCTGCTTGGCGTTGGGGTAGCTGAGCTCGTGGAGGTGGAAGATGCTCGCGGCCGCCGCGGCGCTCGCGCCGCCGGAGGTGATGGCCGCGGGGACGTGCTCGTACCGGCCCACGCCGCCGCAGGCGATCACCGGGATGCGCACCGCGCGGGTGACCTCCTGGATCAGGGACAGGTCGTAGCCGTGGCCGCAGCCGTCCCGGTCCACCGAGTTCAGGAGGATCTCCCCGGCGCCCATGCGCTCCAACTCCCGCGCCAGCTCGGCGGGGTGCAGGCCTGTCGGGGTGCGGCCCCCGTGGATCAGGGCCTCCAGCTTCCCGTCGTCGCGGCGCAGCGCGTCGATGCCCACCACGATGCACCGGGAGCCGAACCGGGCGGCACCCTGGGCGATGAGCTCCGGGGTCTCCACGGGGGCGGTGGTGAGCACCACCCTGTCGGCGCCGGCGGCGAGGCGGTCGGTGATGTCGCCCATCGTGCGGATGCGGCCGCCCACCGACAGCGGCATGTGGCACGCGGGGGCGACGGCGCGCAGCACGTCGAGGCCCGTGGACCCCTCCGGCCGCACCTCCGGGTCGTCGCGGCGCGGGCCGTGCCGGTCCTCGGTGGAGATGTCGATGAGGATGAGCTCGTCGACGTTCCAGTGGGAGAACCGCTCGACGGCGGACCCGGGGTTCCCGATGACCTGGTGCACGCCGAACCCCTGGCTGCGCACCAGCAGGCCGTGCTTGACCAGCAGCACCGGGACCAGGCGCGGGCGGCTCACGCGGGGACCCTCCGCGCGATCCGTGCGAGGAAGTGCTCCAGCACGGCGAGCCCGTCGTCCTGGCTCTTCTCCGGGCGGAACTGCACGCCCCACACGTTCTCGCGGGCGACCGCCGCGGCCACGTGCTGGCCGCCGATGTCCGTGCCGGCCTGCACGTCGATGGGGTCGCCCAGCAGGTGGTGGCTGTGCGCGAAGTGGAAGCAGCCGTCGCGCGCCACGGGGCCCTCGGACCGCACGGCCTCCGTGTCGCACCACCCGACGTTCGGCACCCGGAACGCGGGGTCCGGCGGGGAGAGGCGCACCACCGTGCCGGGCACCAGGCCCAGGCCGGTGAACGCGCCGCGCTCGGTGCCCATGTCGGCGAGCAGCTGCATGCCCAGACAGATCCCCAGCAGGGGACGGCCTGCCGCGGCGTGCGCGCGGATGGGGTCGATGAGCCTCGCGTCGCGCAGGCTCGCCATGCCGTCGCCGAACGCGCCCACACCGGGCAGCACCAGTGCGCGGGCGGCCTCCACCTGGGCGGGGTCGCGGGTGGCGCGGGCCTCGGCGCCCACACGGCGCAGCGCCCGGAGGACGGACTCCAGGTTCGAGAGACCCAGGTCGACGACCGTGACCAGGGGGCACCTCCGGCACTCGGGGGACACTCGACGGGCGCGCACTCGCGCCCCACTCCCTCGGCACCGGGCGGGCGTACTTGAGCGCTTCGTGGAGGGGACCCGCCGGGTCAGCCCCCCCGCGTACGCCCGAGGGATCGTGACCCGGCCGCGGGACGTGACCCTCATCGGCCCTCCGCTGAGGAGGGCGGGTATCCCCCTTGACACTCCGCGCGGCCGGCGCCGGCCACGGCCGCTCAGGAACGCGGCGCGGGTGCCGATGACCGGGGCGCGATGAGGTACTGCACCCGCTGCGTCCTGCCCGACCGCCGCCCCGATCCGGTGGTGGAGGGCGCGTTGGCCGAGCACCCGTCCGGCGAGGAGCCGGTGGTGGTGGCCCGCATGGATGCCACCGAGGACCCGGATGCCCTGGAAGGGGAGGACGCACATGGCTGAGTACGAGCTCGCGGCGCCGGCCCGGACGGGCCACCTGGCCCGCTGCCTCTGCGGCGGCCACCGGTTCGACCTGGCGTGGACGTACGCGACCCCGCCGGAGGGGGAGACCCGCTACCCCGGCCTCGACGGGCGGTACCACCGCGAGGTGTGGCGGTGCACCGCGTGCGGGCACTTCCTCATCGACCCCGGCGTCGACCTGGAGGAGCTCTACTCCGGCGACTCCGCTGAGGCCACCCACGGCGACCACATGCGCGAGACGTTCGAGCGCCTCATCGCCCTGCCGCCCGAGCGCAGCGACAACCACGTCCGCGTGAGGCGCATCACGGAGTTCGCCGGGGACTGGCTGTGGGCGCACGACGCCGAGCAGCGTCGCCCGCGGGCCCTGGACGTGGGGTCCGGCCTGGCGGTGTTCCCCTGGGCGCTGGCGTCGGAGGGCTGGAGCGTGACGGCCCTCGACCCGGACCCGCGGCAGGCCGAGCTGGCCCGCACCCTCGCCTGCGTGCCCACCGTGTGCGCGGACTTCACCACCGCCGACGGCCTGGGGACGTTCGACGTGGTGACCCTGAACAAGGTGCTGGAGCACGTCCCCGACCCGGTGATGATGCTCAACCGCACCACCTCGCTGCTGGAGCCCGGCGGGTTCGTGTACCTGGAGGTCCCGGACGGCGAGGGCGCCGCCGAGGACGGCCCGGGGCGGGAGGAGTTCTTCATCGAGCACCTCCACGCCTTCAGCCTCACCTCCGTGGGCCTCATGATCGCGGCCTCGGGGCTGGCGGCGCTGCGTGTGGAGCGCCTGCGCGAGCCGTCGGGCAACTACACGATCATCGCGTTCTGCGGACTGCCGGAGCTCCCGAACCGGCAGGAGGAGCGCCGCGCCCTGCGGGTGCTGGTGCACGAGCGCCACGACGATGCCGCGGCGGCCTGGCTGGAGCTCGACGAGCCCGTCCGGGAGCCGCTGGACTGACCGTGAGCCCTCCCACGGCGATGCGGGTAGCATCGCCCGGGTGGCCGCCGAACCGATGGAGCTGGGCGAGATCGTCGCCGATGACCGCGACGCCCACTACGCGATCCACCTGGTCACCCGGTCGGCTGACCGGTACTGCGGCCGCCATGCGATCGCGATCGCGGTGGGCACCGGCCCGTCGGCGTACCTGCACGGGTTCGACCTGAGCCGGCGGGAGTCGGAGCTCATCGGCACCGACGAGGGCCGGGACTACTTCCGGCGCCTCGCGGCGCAGGTGCGCCGCGAACCCGACCGCTACCGGTTCCGCCCGGTCCGGCGCAGGGGCTACCGGGACCCCTGACCGGGGCGCATCAGGCGCCCACCAGGTCCCGTCGCCGGAACCGCCACAGCGCCGCGCCCGCGGCGGCGAGCCCCACCGCGGCCATGACCGCGGCCGCCAGCGGGCGGAAGGACTGGGCCGGCACGAACCCGATGTGGTGGAACGGGGACACCTGCAGGGTCCAGTCCGGGGCCCCGGCCACCGCCCCGAACAGCTCCCACACGAACGCGGCGCTCACCGCCCCGTAGGCGATCGTCGCCGAGCTGCGCGGCAGGACGGCGAACCCCAGTGCCGCGATCCCCAGGAACAGCACGGCGGCGGGGACGCAGTTCGCGCCGGCCGCCAGCATCCCCGCCAGGCCCACGCCGGCGGACTGGGACGCGGCGCCCGCCCACGCGGCCACGCCGCTGCCCAGGCCCAGCATCGCCGCGGCGGCCACCGCGAGGGCCAGCCGCCCCGCGAGCCACCGGGCGCGCCCCAGCGGCAGCGCCAGGAGCGTCTCCAGACGCCCATCGGCCTCCTCGTGGCGGGCGGCGGTGACCTGCGCGCAGGCGAACAGGCACACCGCCAGCACGAAGAACAGGAACGTGAGGCTCAGGTAGCCGCGCGGGGTCACGATCGACAGGCCCCCGAACGCCTCGAGCTGCCGGCGCAGCTCCTCCGAGATCCCGGCGGCGGAAATGCTGCTGCTCACCACCCCGATCACCAGCGCGAAGATCCACAGGCCCGCGGCCCACGCGGCCAGCACCCCCGCCTCCGCGCGCAGCGCCTGGCCCGGCGCGGAGCCCAGCAGGCGGGTGCGCGGCGCCCGGGCGTCACGGGAGCTCAGCATGCCGCGGCCGATGTCCCGGCGCGCCAGCGCGGCCGCTGCGACCGCCACCAGCAGCGCCGCCAGGAC
The DNA here is from genome assembly GCA_020848615.1 of Thermoleophilia bacterium. Lineage (GTDB taxonomy): Bacteria > Actinomycetota > Thermoleophilia > Miltoncostaeales > Miltoncostaeaceae. The sequence goes on along the minus strand of JADLHW010000073.1, from coordinate 60,006 downwards.
GGCGGGCAGCAGCAGCACGGCCGGGCGGGGGTCCGCGAACGCCCGCATCTCCTCGGTCCAGCCCAGCGGCGACGCCCAGCGCAGCGCAGGCCGGTCGTCGGTGTCGGCCACCACCCGCACCACGAACGCCACGGACACCAGCCCCAGGCCCAGGGCGGTCGCGAGGCGCCGGGAATCGGCGAGCTGGCACACCGCGGCACCGGCGGCGGCGAACACCACGGCGGGCGACACGGTCACCAGCGCCAGGAACGCGGATCCCGGCACGGCGAGGCCGCCCATCACCAGCCCCGCGAGGATCGCCAGCCACAGCACCACGATGCCGCCGGCCACCCCCGCGAGGGCGGACAGGAACGCCTGCCGGCGACCCACCGCCGCGGCCAGCACGAGCTCCTGACGGCCCGCGTCCTCCTCGGCGCGCAGCGCCCGCACCGCGGCCATCACGCCCCACACCGCGGCGAACAGCGCGAGGATCCCCCCGACCCGCCAGGCGGTGTAGCCCTCCACGGTCAGCAGGTCCCGCGGCTTGCCGTAGAACAGCATCACGCTCCTGTTGGTGCCGAACGACTCGGCGAACGCCATCCGGTCGGCCAGGGTGGGGTAGGTCTGCCGGTACGCCGCCGGCTGCAGCACCGCGACGATCAGGAACAGCAGCCCGAACGAGATGTTGCGGGTGCGCGCGTCGGCGAACGCCCGCCGGGCCAGGGCCCTATGCGCCCTCCGGACCACCGGGCACCCCGTCGTAGTGGTGCAGGAAGATCTCCTCCAGCGACGGCTCCCTGCCGGTGAGGCCCGTCACCCGGTGCCGGCCCAGCTGGGACACCAGCGCCGCCATGGCGTCCGCCCCGGACACCTCGGCGCGCAGCACCCCGCCCTCACGCAGCACCACCTCCACGCCGTCCACGGGGTCGAGGGCCGGGGCGGGGCCGTCGAAGGTGACCTCCAGCGTGCGGGCGTGCAGGTGCCGCAGCTGCGCGAGGCCGCCCTCGTCCACCAGCCGGCCGTCGCGCAGGATCCCGACCCGGTCGCACAGCGCCTCGACCTCGCTGAGGATGTGGGAGCTCAGGAACACCGCCTGCCCGCGGGCGCGGGCCTCGGCCACCGACTCCCGGAACGCCATCTCCATGAGCGGGTCCAGGCCGGATGTGGGCTCGTCCAGGACCAGCAGGTCGGCCCGGGTCGCCAGCGCCGCCACCAGCTGCACCTTCTGCCGGTTCCCCTTCGACAGCGCCCGCACCTTGCGGTCCACGTCCAGGTCGAACCGGTCGATCAGGGTCCGCAGGTACGCCGCGTCGACGCCGCCGTGCAGGCGTCCGAGGAACGCGAAGGTCTCCGCGGAGGTGAGGCCCGGCCACAGGAACGGCTCGCCGGCCACGTACGCCACCCGCCGGTGGGCCGCCACCGGATCCGCCCATGCGTCGACGCCGAAGATCTCCGCCCGCCCCCGCGTGGGGCGGTGCAGCCCCAGCATCAGGCGTATCGTGGTGGTCTTGCCCGCGCCGTTGGGCCCGAGGTACCCGTACACCTCTCCCGGTGCCACCGTGAGGTCCAGGTCCGCCAGCGCGACGGTCGATCCGTACCGCTTCCCGAGGCCCGCGAGCCGGATCGCGGGGGGTCCGCCCCCGCCGGGTGCCGCATTCCCACCCATGGCCCGAGTGTACCCCCGGGTTCGCGCGATCCGCGGCATGCGCAAGGATCAGGGGCATGGAGGACCTCATCACGCTCATCGAGGACTGGTGCGCGATCCCCTCGGGCTCGGACGACCCGGAGGGCCTGGCGGAGATGCACGCCGCCGTCGCCGCCCGCCTCGCGCCCCTGAACTGCGCCATCCGGGACGTGCCCCTGGCCGGCGGAAGCCCGGCCCTGCTCGCCGCGATGCGCCCCGAGGCGCCCCTGCAGGTGCTGCTGAGCGGGCACCTCGACACCGTCTACGGCCGCGACCAGCGCGGCGCCCGCCGGGAGGGCGGGCGGCTGGTGGGACCCGGCACCGCCGACATGAAGGGCGGGCTGGCGGTGATGATCGCCGCTCTGCAGCAATTCGAGGCGACCCCCGAGGCGGCATCCCTGGGCTGGCGGGTGATCGTCACGCCGGACGAGGAGACCGGATCCCCGCACAGCGGCCAGCTGCTGCGCGAGCTCGCCCGCTCGAGCAGCGTGGGGTTCGTGATGGAGCCCGCCGCGGGCGACGGCCTGGTGCGCAGCCGCAAGGGCGTCGGCGTGTTCCGCCTGGTGGTGCACGGCCGCGCCGCCCACGCCGGGCGGAACCCCGAGGACGGCCGGAACGCCGTGCTCGCCCTCGCCGAGCTGGTCATGCACGTGGCGTCCCTGCACGACCCCGCCCGGGGGATCCTGGTGAACCCCGCCCGCCTGGGCGGCGGCGGTGCGACCAACGTGGTGCCGGAGTTCGCCGTGGCGGAGGTGGACATCCGCGTCGCGCGGCCGTCGCAGGCCGTCGAGGTGCCCCGGCGGCTCGACCACTTCGCCGCGGAGGTCGCCACCCACCACGACCTGGACGTGCAGGTGGAGGGTCGGTTCCACCGGCCGCCGATGCCGCCCACGCCGGCGTCGGACACCCTCCTGAAGGCCGCCCGGGCGTGCGGGACGCTGCTGGGCCTGCGGCTGGAGGGCGCCGACGTGGGCGGCGGCTCCGACGCCGCGCTGCTGGCCGACGAGGGCCTGCCGGTGCTCGACGGCCTGGGGGTGCGCGGCGGCGGCCTGCACAGCCCGGACGAGTACCTGGAGATCGACAGCCTCACCGAGCGCACCCTGCTGCTCGCCTGCCTGCTCACCCGCCTGGCGAAGGCGGAGATCTGGCTGCCGGAGTGGGGCCGGCGGTGAGCGAGCTGTACTTCATGCGGCCCGTCGCGAGGGACGACCTGCCCGGCCTCATGGAGCTCGCGGACACCCTCGGCGGCGCCGTGACCACCCTGCCGCCCGACCGGGACTCCCTCGCCGCCCGCATCGAGGACAGCGTCGCCGCGTTCGGGCGGCGCATCCGGTCGCCGGGGGCGGAGTGGTACCTGTTCGTGCTGTGCGAGCCCTCCGGCAGGGTGCGCGGCACCTCCGGGATCATCGGCCGGGTGGGCGGCTTCGACCCCTACTACGCGTACGAGATCCGCAGCGAGGTCCACGAGCACCCGCCGCTCGGGATCCGCAAGGAGGTGCGGGTGCTGCACCTGCGCCGCGAGCACAAGGGGCCGTCGGAGCTCGCCAGCCTCGCCCTCGACCCGGCGCTGCGGGCCAGGGGACTGGGGCGCCTGCTGAGCCTCTCCCGCATGCTGTTCATGGCCGCCCAGCGGGAGCGGTTCGCCGACACGGTCATCGCGGAGCTGCGCGGGTACCAGGAGCCGGACGGCCGGTCGCCGTTCTGGGAGTCGGTGGGCCGGCACTTCTTCGACCGCGAGTTCGCGGAGGCCGACTTCCTGTCCGGTCTCGGCAACAAGGACTTCATCGAGGACCTCATGCCGCGGCACCCCATCTACCTGTCGCTGCTGCCGCCCGGGGTGCGGGACGCCGTGGGCCGCCCGCACACCCAGACCGAGCCGGCGATGCACATGCTGGAGCACGAGGGGCTGGTGCGCAGCGGCGAGGTGGACATCTTCGACGCGGGGCCCATCGTGGCGGGGCGCGTCGACGAGCTGCGGACGGTGCGCGGGCACCTGCGCCTGCGGGTGCGGCGCCTGCTGGAGCATCCGCCCGACGGCCCGGTGTGCCTGGTGGGCAACGGCCGCACCGACTTCCGCGCCGCGCTGGCGTCGGTGGGCGACGAGGGGGAGGATGCCGTGGCCCTGTCGCGGGCCGCCGCCGCGGCGCTGGAGGTGGGTCTGGGGGACGTCGTGCAGGTGGTGCGCCGGTGACCGAGCTGATCTCCATCGACCCCTCCACCGGGGCGGAGGCCGGCCGCGTGCCGGTGACGGACGCCGCGGGCGCCGCGCGCCTCATGGACGCCGCCCGGGCCGCGTTCCGGGACTGGAGCCGGCGGCCCCCGCACGAGCGTGAGGCGGTGCTGCGCCGGTACGCCGAGGTGCTCACCGCGCGGCGCGACGACCTGGCCGGCCTCATCGGCCGGGAGGTCGGCAAGCCGCCATGGGAGGCCCGCGCCGAGGTCGGCCTGATGGCGAACAAGGTGGCCATCAGCATCGAGGCGCACGCGGCGCGCACCTCCGAGCTGGCCTCCGGCCCGGCGGTCACCCGCTTCCGCCCGCACGGGGTGATGGTGGTGCTGGGCCCGTTCAACTACCCCGGGCACCTGCCCAACGGCCACATCGTCCCGGCCCTGCTGGCCGGCAACACGGTGGTGTTCAAGCCCAGCGAGCAGGCCCCCCTGGTCGCCGAGGCCACCGTGGCGTGCTGGCGGGATGCGGGCCTGCCGGACGGCGTGCTGGCCGTCGCGCAGGGCGGCCGCGACACCGCCGAGGCCCTGCTGGACCACCCCGGGCTGGACGGGGTGCTGCTCACCGGCAGCGCCGCCACTGGCCGGGCCGTGCACGCCCGCTTCGGCGGCCGGCCGGAGGTGATGCTCGCCCTGGAGATGGGCGGCAACAACCCGCTGCTGGTCCACGACGCCGCGGACCTTGACACCGTGGCGTACACCGTCGTGCAGAGCGCGTACCTCACCGCCGGGCAGCGCTGCACGTGCGCCCGCCGGCTGGTGCTGGTGGACGGCCCGCGTGCCGGCGCCCTGCTGGAGCGCCTGGCCGCGATGGTGCGCCGCATCCCCGTGGGACCGCCAACCGCCGAACCCGAGCCGTTCATGGGGCCGGTGGTGTCCGCGGCGGCGGCGGACCACGTCCTGGCCGCCCAGGACGCGTTGCTGGCCGCCGGCGCCACGGCCATCGTGGCGAGCCGCCGCTTGGCGCCGCAGACCGGCCTCATCACCCCCGGGCTCCTGGACGTGACCACCGTGGCGGACCGGCCCGACGAGGAGGTGTTCGGGCCGCTGCTGCAGGTCGTGCGGTGCCCGGACATCGACGCCGCGCTCGCCGAGTGCGACGCCACCGCGTTCGGCCTGGCCGCGGGCCTCATCAGCGACGACCCCGCCCTGTACGAGCGCTTCCGCGACGCGGTGCACGCCGGGGTCGTGAACTGGAACCAGCAGCTCACCGGCGCGTCCAGCCGCGCTCCGTTCGGCGGCATCCGGGCGAGCGGCAACCACCGTCCCAGCGCGTACTTCGCCGCCGACTACTGCGCGTACCCGGTGGCGAGCATCGAGCACCCCCGCGCCGAGCTCCCGGACGCCGTCTTCCCGGGGCTCCTGGAGGACCGGTGACCGCCGTCGAGGTGAACTTCGACGGGCTGGTGGGACCCACCCACAACTACGCGGGGCTGGGGCCCGGCAACCTGGCGTCCCAGCGCAGCCGGGCGTCGGTGAGCGACCCCCGCTCCGCGGCGCTGGAGGGGCTGGCGAAGATGCGCCGCATGCTGCGGCTGGGCGTGCCGCAGGGCGTCCTGCCGCCGCACGAGCGTCCCGACACGGGCGCCCTGCGCCGCATGGGGTTCGCCGGCGACGACGCCGCGGTGCTCGCCGATGCCGCGCGCCGCGCGCCGGACGTGCTGGCCGCATGCGCGTCGGCGTCGGCGATGTGGGCGGCGAACGCCGCGACGGTGCGCCCCGGCGGCGACGGCCCGGACGGGCTGGTGCACGTGGTGCCAGCGAACCTGGTGGCGGCGCTGCACCGGTCGCTGGAGGCCGGCACCACCACGCGCGTCCTGCGCAGGCTGCTGCCGGACGCCGTCGTCCACGACCCGCTGCCGCCCAGCACGGGCACCGGCGACGAGGGTGCCGCCAACCACACGCGGCTGTGCGCGGAGTACGGGGGGCCCGCGGTGCACGTGTTCGTGCACGGCATCGAGGGCGACCGGCAGGTCACCCGGTTCCGGCCCCGCCAGACGCTCGCCGCGTCCCGCGCCGTGGCCCGCCTCATGGACCTGCCCGGGCAGGCGGTCGTGCACGTCCTGCAGGCCCCCGAGGCCATCGACGCGGGGGCGTTCCACAACGACGTGGTGGCGGTGGGCGACCGCGACGTCCTGCTGGCGCACGAGCGGGCCTTCGCGGGCGGCGCCGCCGACGTGGCCCGCATCGCCGCGGCAGTGGAGGCCCGGTGCGGGGTGCCGCTGCGCGCCGTGGTCGTGCGGGAGGCGGAGATCCCCCTGGGCGACGCGGTGCGGTCGTACCTGTTCAACTCCCAGCTGGTGCGCGCCGGCGACGGCCGCACCGTGCTGGTCGCCCCGGCCGAGGTGCGGGAGGTGCGGTCGGTGGCCGCGTGGGTCGCCGCGGCCGTCGCGGACCCGGCCATCCCCGTGGACGCCGTGGAGGTGGTGGACGTGCGCCAGAGCATGCGCAACGGCGGCGGTCCCGCGTGCCTGCGCCTGCGCGTGGTGCTCACCGATGCCGAGCGGGCCCGGCTCGCCTCCGGGGCCCTGGTGGACGAGGCCCGCCTCGACGCCCTCGAGGACTGGGTGCGCGCGCACCACCGGGACCGCCTCACCCCGGGCGACCTGGCCGATCCCGCGCTGCTGGAGGAGTCCCGCACGGCCCTGGACGAGCTCACCGCGATGCTGGGGCTGGGGGCCGTCTACCCATTCCAGCGCTGACGGCTCGACACCGGCGTGACGCCCGGCGTACGGTCATCTCCGGGCTCCGATGCGGAGGGGATCGGGATGGACGCACGCGGCGCGGTGGAGCGGTACTTCGAGGCGTGGAACTCCGGCGACCCCGCGGCGGTGGTGCGGTCGATGGCGGCGGGCGGCACCTATGAGGACCCGTCCACGGGCGGCCCCATCGGCGGGCAGGCGCTCGCCGAGTACGGCGGCGGGCTGATGGCGGCCTTCCCCGACATGCGGTTCGCGCCCGGCACCGTGGTGGAGGAGGGCGACCGGGTCGCGGCGACCTGGGTGATGACCGGCACCCACACCGGCCCCATGCGCGGCATGCCGCCCACGGGCCGCCCCGTCCGGCTCACCGGCATGGACATGATCACCGCGGACGCCGCCGGCGTGCACCGGGTGGAGGGGCAGTTCGACGGCGGGGTGATCCCGCGGCAGCTGGGCATGCGGATCACCGCGCAGCCCCCGGACATGGGTCCGATCAGCTTCGGGACCGTCGTGCACGTGGCGGCGCCGGATTCCGGGCCGCCGGGCGCGATCTCGGTGACGAGCCTGCACGTCCGGGACGCCGGGGAGGTCGCCGAGGTGCAGGAGCGCTCGCGGGCGATCGCCCGCGAGCTGGCGGGCATGGCCGGGTTCATGGGGTTCATGGGGTTGACCGTTGGCACGCACATGCTCACGATCAGCGCCTGGAGGGACGCCGACGCCCCGCGGCAGCTCATGCGGGGCGGCACCCACGCCGCGGCGACCGACCGGTTCTGGGGACCGGGTTTCGCCGTCGGCGGGGCCACCGGCGTGTGGTCCGTGGAGCGCATGAACGCGTCGTGGGTTCGGTGCCCGGAATGCGGTGCCATGGCGGTTCGCACGGACGCCGGGACGTGCCGCTGCGGGGCCCCGCTGCCCGCCGCGCTGCCCTTCCTGTAGCCGCCCCACCAAACCCCTCAAGGCGGCTGTCCGCCCGCCGATGACCCGGGCATGTCGCGCCCGGTCTCCATCGTCATCCCGCCGCCCCGGCGGGCTGACCTCACCGCCGCCCGCCTCGCGTCGCCGGAGCGTCTGCGCGCGACCGCCCGGCTCGGCGCGATCCCCTCCCGGCACCGCGGGGCGGTGGCCGTATGAGCATCGTCTGGCGGTCGCGGCTGCTGGACGCCTCCGACCACGCCGCCGGGACCCGTGCCGTGGTGCGGGCGCTCGACGCTGCCGGTGCCCAGCTGAGCCTGCAGCAGACCCCCTGGGACGCGCCGTCCGTGGTGTCGGAGGCGGAGCTCGCGTGGTTCGCCCGGCGCGACCGGCCGCCGGCGCGCACCGGCACCACGGTGCAGCGCACCCTCGCCCGGCTGCTCACGCCGTACGTCCACGGCATCGGCGCGGCCTGGACCGCGTTCGCCGGCGAGGTCCCGGACCGCGAGACCCTCCTGCGCCTGCGCCAGATGGACGTGGTGTGGGTGCCGTCGGCGGCGCAGCGCGACGCGCTGCTCGCCGCGGGCCTGGAGGCGGACCGGGTGCTGGAGGTGCCGGAGCCCGTGGACCTCGCGGTCTTCCGCCCGGACGCACCGCCGTTCCCCGCGCCCGGCGCGCACGGCACCGTGTTCGTCGCGATGTGCGGTCCCGGCCCCGCCGACGGCGCCGACCTGCTCGCCCGCGCGTGGGCCCGCGCGTTCCGGCCCGGTGACGATGTCACGCTCGTGCTGGTGCCGGCCGTGGGGGAGCGGACCTCCGGCCCGGAGCCCCTGGCCGACGCCATGGTGGCCGCGATCCGCGCGGACGGGCACGACCCGTCGGCGATGGCGGACATGGTGATCCTGGACGAGCCGCTGGCGGAGCACCGGGTGGCCGGCCTGCTCGCCGGCGCCGCCGCGGTGGTGGTGCCGGCCCGGGCCGCCGGCCTGGGCCGCCGCATCGCCGAGGCCGCCGCCACGGGGCGACCGGTCATCGGCGCTCGGGCCCACGGCGTCACCGACGCCACCGGCTGGACGGTGGAGGCCCGGATCGTGCCGGTGGGCGACGTCCCCGGGCACCGGGAGCTCGCCGAGAGCCGGTGGCACGAGCAGGATCCGGACGCCCTGGCCGCCGCGCTTGCCGAGGCCCACGCGTCGCCCGCCGGGCGTGCCGCCCGCGGCGCCGCCGGCAGGGAGTCCGCCACCCGCCACGACCACCACGCCGTGGCCGCCGCCGCATTGGCGCACCTCGCGGCGGCCGTGCCCGCGCGTCCCGCCGGCAGGCTGCGGCTGGGCCTCACGCGCGCCGTGCTGGAGGGCCCCGTCCTGGGCCCGTCGCCGCTCGCCGGCCTCAACCGGGACCTCGCCCGCGCGCTCGCGCACGGCTGGGAGGTGGCGCTGTCGGTGGTGGAGGCCGAGGCCGTCGCGGCCGACGTGCTGCCGCCCGACGACGACGCCCTGGTGCGGGCCATGGCGCTGCGCCACGCCGGCGCGCCGCATGTGGTGGTGCGCGACCAGCACCCGCCGCAGTTCGCCGCCCCCGCACACGGGGCGCTCGTGCACTTCCTGCACTGGGAGTTCGGGGCCCTGCCGGAGCAGTGGCGCGCCGGGGCCGCCGCCCTCGACGAGATCTGGGTGGCCTCGCCGCACGTGCGCGACGCGCTGCTCGCCGACGGGGTGCACCCGGACCGGGTCACCGAGATCCCCATGGGCGTCGACACCGCGCGGTTCCACCCGGGCACGCCCGAGATGGACCTGGCGGACGCCGCCCCGGGGCTGCGGTTCCTGTTCGTCGGCGGCCTGGTGTGGCGCAAGGGCGCCGACCTGCTGCTGGAGGCGTACGCCCGCGCGTTCACCCGCGACGACGACGTGACCCTCGTGGTGAAGGACTTCGGCGCCGGCGGGCCGTACCCGCCGAGCCCCGAGGCCGAGCGCGCCGCGCGCATGGCCGCCGATCCGCGCGGGCCGCGCGTGCTGCGTCTCACCGGCATGCTGCCCGCCGCCGACATCCCCGGGCTGTACCGGGCCTGCGACGCCCTGGTCCACCCGGACCGCGCCGAGGCCTTCGGGCTCACGATGCTGGAGGCCATGGCGTGCGGCCTCACCGTGATCGCCCCGGACCACGGCCCGGCCGGCGGGTTCCTGCTGCCCGACGCCGCCATCCCCCTTCCCGCGCACCCGGTGCGCGCAACCAGCAACCGCTTCGGCCCCTGGACCATGGCCGAGCCGCCGCTGGTGGGGGAGGTGGCCGTCGACGACCTGGCCGCCGCGATGCGCCGCGTGTACGAGGACCCCGCCGGGGTCGCCGCCCGCGCCGCCCGCGCCGTCGAGGTCGCATCCGCCCGTACCTGGACCCGCGCCGCCGGCATCGCCGCCGACCGGCTGCGGATCCTCGCCGCAACGCCCAGGAGGGCCGCCGCATGAGGATCGCACTGCGTGGACCCGCCGTCGGAGCCGGCTGCCGCGCCGCCGGCGTGCGCGCCCTGCACGCCGCGCTGCTGGGGGCCGGGGCCGACGCCGTCCTCGAGGCCTGCGATCCCGGCGGGCCGGTGACGCCCCGCGACGCGCCGCCCGCGGCGGACCGGCGGGGACCCGTGGACGTCCACCTGCAGTGGTGCGCCGCGGCCGACGTGGAGGCCGGCGTGGACGCCCCGGTGCGGGTCGCGCGCATCAGCCAGCCGCACCCGGTCACCGCGCCGGAGGCGGCGCTGCTGAAGGGCCTCGACGAGGTGTGGGTGCGCGACGAGGCCGCGCGCGAGCACCTGGTGTCGCTGGGCGTCGACCGTGAGCGCCTGTGGGTGTGCCCCGACCCGGTGGACACCGCCGGGGTGTCGGCGGTCGCACCGCCCGGCGCGCACGGCGCCGTGACGCTGGCCATCGAGCCCGACCCGGCGCGCCTGATGAACCTCGTGTGCGTGTGGGCCGAGGTGATGCCCGTGGAGGCCGACGTCACCCTGGTGCTCGCCTCCGACGCGGGCCTGCCGGAACGGGTGGTCGCCGCCCTCGCCCGGGCCGGGCACCGCGAGGTCGACATCGCCGACCTCATGCTCATCTGCGAGCCGCTGTCGGACCGCGAGCGGCTGGGGCTCATCGCCGCCGCCGGCCTGGTGCTCACCCCGTCCGCCCGCATCGCCGCCGAGGCCGCCGCCCTGGGCGTGCCGTGCGCCGACCTGGGCCTCGACGCGCCCGCGCTCGCCGCCAAGCTCTGCCGCACCGGCGAACGGGCCGCGCACGCCCCGTCCGCCCGCCACGACGCGGCCCGCGTCGCCGGCGAGGTCGCCGCACGCCTCGCGGGCCTGGCCCGCTTCCGTCGCGCCTCGGGCGGGTACGCCGGCCGCCCGCGGACGGTGCTCGAGGGCGCGATGCTCGGCGACCGCTCCCCGGCCGCCGTGAACCGCGGCCTGGCCCGGGCGATGCTGCGCCAGGGCCGGGTGGACCTCGCGCTGCGCGACGGCGAGGGCGCGGTCCCCGACCCGGCGGCCCCCGTGGACCAGTCCATGCGCCCCCTGGCGTGGGGATGCCTGCGCGAGCACGGCGGTGCGCCGGACGTGACGATCCGCCACGGCCACCCCGCCGACCTCTCGCCCGTGCGCGACGGCCGCCTGGTGGCGGTGCTGCCGTGGGAGTTCGGCGGCGCGCCCGCGGAGTGGCTCGAGTGCCTGGACCGCGGCGTCGACGAGATCTGGGTGCCCACGGGGTACGTCCGCGACGGCTACCTGGCCGCCGGCGCGCCGGAGGGGCGGGTGGCGGTCGTGCCGAACGGCGTGGACACCGCCATGTTCCACCCCGCCCGCGCCCCCATGGACCTGGGCGACGGCGCCCCGGGGTACCGGCTGCTCCACGTGGGCGGCCCGGCCTGGCGCAAGGGCGTCGACCTGCTGGTGGACGCCTACCGCATGGCCTTCGGCCCGGACGACGACGTCACGCTGGTGCTGACGGACCGCGGCGCCTCGTGCTCCGACGGCGTGGACCGGCTGGTGGAGGATCTGGCGGCCGATCCGCGGGCGCCGCGCGTGATGCGCCTCACCCGCCCCGTGCCGGAGGGCGCGATGCCCGGCCTGTACGCGGCGTGCGACTGCCTGGTGCACCCGTACCGCGGGGAGGCGTACGGCATGACGATGGCGGAGGCCATGGCCACCGGCCTGCCGGTGATCGCCCCCGACCGCGGTGCGGCCCGGGCGTTCATGGACCCCGACACCGCCCTGCTGGTGCCGTCCCGCCGCCGCGAGATCGCGGTGGCCGAGCTCGCCGGGCACCGGCTGGTGCTGCCCGCCGTGGTGCACGAGGTGGAGGTGGAGGCGCTGGCCTCCCGCATGCGGTGGGCGTACGAATGCCGTGACCTGGCGGCCGACACCGGACGGCGCGCCGCCGTCGCGATCGCCGCGGGCCACACCTGGCACCACGCCGCCGCCGTCGCCGCGTCGCGCCTCGCCGCGCTGACGGCCTCCGGCGAGGTTGCCCGGGGAGTGGCGGCGTGAGCGTCCTGCTCCGCGCCCCCCTGGACCGTCCCGGCGTGCGCGCCGTGCTCGCCGAGCTGTCGCTGATGGGCATCGACCCGCGCGTGGTCCACACGGGGCGCGGCGACCTGATGGAGATGGGTGACCGCGACCGCGCGTGGCTGGCCGCGCACACCGCGTGGCGGGACGACGCGGACGTCGCCCACGACCTCTTCGAGCTGTGGAACGGCCCGGAACCGGCGCCGTGCATCCTCCCGGTCGCCACCGGGCGGCGCATCGTGCTCGCCCCGATCGCGGCACCGGAGGAGGCCATCGCCGTGCTGCTGGACTGGGTCGAGGCCGCGCCCACCGCCATCGACGCCACCCTGGTGGTGGTCGCCGAGACGCACGACATGGGCCTGGGCGACGCGATGGCGAGCGCCGTCGACGACCCGCGGGACCTGCCCGACGTGGTCGTGGTGGAGCGCCCCATCCCCGACATGGCGACCGCCGTCGCGGACAGCACCGTGGTGGTGGCCCAGCTCGGCACCCCCGCGGCGCGCCTCGCCGACGAGCTGCAGCGCGCGCAGGTGGCGCCCGGGCTGGGCCTGGCCGGCCGGCTGGTGGAGGCCCTCGCGGTCTCGGCCGCCCCGCCCACCGCCGCCCAGGTGGCCGCCTACGTCGCCCAGCGGCTGGGCCGTGAGCGCCGCCGCACCCGCCGCCGCCCCGCCGGGCCGCCCGCCCGGCCGCTGGTGGCGTTCGAGGGCGCGGTGACCTCCGTGACCTCCCTCGCCCAGCTCAACCGCGACCTCGCCCGCGCCCTCATGGACCGCGGCGACATGGACGTGGCGTTCAGCGAGCGCTTCCCCGGGCCGCTGGCCGCGGACCCCGACGTCGCCGAGCTGGTGCTGCGGGCCGCGCCGCTGGACCGGCCCCCGGACCTCCTCATCCGCAACGACGACCCGCCGTCGTTCGCGCGCCCGGCCGCCGGCCGGGTCGCCGCGTGGCTGCACTGGGAGCTCGGCCCGCCTCCGCGGGAGTGGCTGCACGCCGCCCAGATCTGCGCCGACGAGGTATGGGTGGACTCCGAGGTCGTGCGCGAGGACTTCCTCAACGCCGGGCTGCCCGCGGACCGCGTGGTCGTGGTCCCGCTGGGCGTCGACGCGGCACGGTTCGGCCCGCACGTGCCGCCCGCCCCGCTGGGCGACACCGACGGCTTCCGGTTCCTGTTCGTGGGCGGGCTGGTGCACCGCAAGGGCGTTGACCTGCTGCTGGAGGCGTACCGCCGGGCCTTCACCCGCGCCGACGAGGTCACCCTGGTCCTCAAGCGCTTCGGGGTGGGCGGCCCCTCCTCGGCGAACGAGCTGGACGCCGTCGCCGAGGCGATGGCCGCCGACCCGGCCGGCCCGCGCGTGCGGATCCTGGACGGCCCCATGCGCGAGGCCGACATGGCCGGCCTGTACCGGGCCTGCGACTGCCTGGCGCACCCGTATCGGGGCGAGGCCTTCGGCATGACCATGATCGAGGCGATGGCGAGCGGCCTGCCGGTGATCGCACCGGACCGCGGGACCGCCCGGGAGTTCGTGGACGGCACCTCCGCCGTGCTGCTGCCCGCCGCCCGCCGCGTGCTGCCGACGCTCACCGACGGCGAGGGCCGCGCCCTGTCGGGCCCGCCCGTGGTGCACGAGATCGACGTGGCGGACCTCGCGGCGGGCATGCGCCGCGTGTTCGAGGACCGGACCGCGGCCGCCGCGATCGGTCGTCGCGCGGCGACGGCGGTGCGCGCCGCGCGCGGCTGGGACGCGGTCGCCGAGGTGGTGGCGTCCCGCATCTGGCCGCTGGGCGTCACGGCGTGACGCGCGTTTCCCGCCCGCCCGCGACGCCCGGAAGCGCCCTGCTCAAGTCCACGATGCCCGCGCCGATGACGGGGGCGTCCCGACCTCCAACGCACGGGAGCGTGCAATGGGCCTGAAGATCACGACCCTCTCGGATTCCACCCCGTCCGGCACATCCCAGCGGCTGTCGCTGTGCATGATCGTCAAGGACGAGGAGGAGGCCCTGCCGCGGTGCCTTCGCAGCGTGCAGGGGGTCGCGGACGAGATCGTGATCGTCGACACGGGCTCCACGGACCGCACGGTTGAGATCGCCGAGAGCTTCGGCGCGAAGGTCATCCACGAGCCGTGGACCGGTGACTTCGCCAGGCACCGCAACACCTCGATCGATGCCGCCACCGGTGACTGGGTGCTCATCCTCGACGCCGACGAGGAGCTGGTGGACGGCGCCGCGCTGCGCCCGCTGCTGGACGACCCCGACCAGGAGGGCTACAGCCTCCGCGAGGTGAACTTCATCGGCCTGGAGGCCGGGCTCGAGGCGGTCGTGAACGCCGCGTTCCGCGTGTTCCGGAACCGCCCGCAGTACCGCTACGACGGGGCCCTGCACGAGCAGATCCAGGCGAGGGTCGATCCGGACGGCGGCTCCTGCACCCGGTTCGTCGGCATCGAGATCCTTCACTACGGCTACCTCGACCACACCACCGAGGCGCGCAGGAAGAAGGACCGGAACATGCGCATCGTCCTCGAGGAGGTCAAGCGCAAGCCGGACGACGCGTTCACGCTGTTCAACGCCGGCGTCGAGTTCCAGCGCATCGACGACCACCGCACCGCCCTGGACTACTTCTCCCGGGCGTTCAAGAACCTCGCGTCGATGCGGCAGTACTTCGCGTCGCTGCTGGTGCGCAACATCGTGGCGTCCCTCCAGCGGCTCGAGCGGTACGACGAGGCGCTCGAGGTCGCGGCGGACGCGCTGGAGGCCTACCCGGACTTCACGGACCTCCACTACCTGGTGGGTCAGCTGCACTTCGCCCGCCGGGAGTACCGCGAGGCGATCACCAGCTTCCGGCAGGCGATCGATCTCGGCGACCACGGCGGCGACCGGTACATGGCCCAGGCCGGCATGGGGTCGTTCTACAGCTGGTTCGCGCTCGGCACGCTGCACGAGGCGATCGGCGACCAGAGCGAGGCCGTCCGCGACTACAAGCTGGCGGTCACCTCGGCGCGCGGCTTCTACGCCCCGCCGCTGGTGCGCCTCGCCCAGCTGCTGCTGCGCAACGACGAGGCCGACCGGACCGAGGCGTTCCTGCGCGGCATCCTGCCGACTGCCAAGCGCGCCGATGCGCTGCGGGCGATGGGGGAGGTGTTCCTGTCGGAGGGCTTTCCGGACCGCGCCCAGCGGCTCCTGCAGGAGGCGCTCTCGATGACGCCCGACACGCACGCGATCCGCGTGACCCTCGCCCACTGCCACCTGGCCGCCGGCGCGCCGGACACCGCCCTGGCGGTGCTCGACGAGGTCCCGGCGAGCTCCGAGAGCCATGCCGTGGCCTGCGGGAAGCGCGTCCTCATCGGCCTCGCGACGGGACGGCGTGACGTGGGGGAACAGGGCGTCGCCGACATCGGCGCCATCGCCGACGGCCTCTACGCGTACGCCTGGCGGCTGGTGCTCGACGCGCGGGAGGGTGTCCTCCCGGAGGGCGAGCTGCGGGCGGACGCCAACCAGGTGACCGCCGTCGTGTTCGACATCGCGGCCGCCCTGATGGAGCTCGGCAGCCTCGAGGCGTTCAACGCCATGGTCCCCCTCCTGTACCGGGTCGCCACCCCTGAGGCGGCACTCGACGAGCGCCTCGGGCACCTGCTGCTCAAGCACGGGTTCGCCGATCCGGCGGCCGACCGGCTCCTCGCCTCGGTGCGGGAGGGGTCGGCGGGTCCGGAGACCTACGCCGCCCTCGGGCTGCTCTGCGACCACAAGGAGCTGCGGGAGGACGCCGAGGTGTTCTTCCGTGAGGCCCTCGACCGCGACCGGGAGAGCATCGGCCGGTACCTGGACCTCGCCGGGCACCTGTCGGGCCAGGGCCGGTACGACGAGGCCAACGACGTGCTGCGCGCCGGCCAGGGCGTGTGGCCGCACTCCACGATCCTGCGTGAGCTGAGCCAGTCCCTCGGGGTCCTCGCGGGGTCCTCGGCGAACTGACCGCCACGTGCCCCGGTCACGGGGCGCCCACCGTTCGTCCACGGGCCGCATAGAGCTTCCTCTATGCGGCCCGTGACGCATGTCGGGATCGGCCGCGCCTGCCGATAGGCCTCATGAGTCCCGGGTTCCCGGAGCGTCCAGCGTCTCGGTGCCCGCGGCCTCGGCCACGGATGAACGGAGATGACATGGATGTCACCGCCGCTCCCGTCCCGACCGGGACAGGAGCACCACCCACTGTCGCGGCGGAGCCGTTCCGCGCGTCGCGGCGGACCACCGGGGAGGGGTCCGCCCAGGTGCGCCCGGCCGCCGGGCCGCCGACCGACCACGCGGCGTCCGCCGCGGCCGCGCAGGCCTCGGGGACCCCTGCGACGGCCCCGCCGGACGGCACTCGCGCCGCCGGGCGGTTCCGGCCCGCCGACCTGCTTCCGGCCGAGGTGCCGGTGAAGGCACCCGCCTTCGGCGACCAGGACGGCGAGGAGCCGGGGGTCCTCAAGTTCGACGTCGAGGACGCCGATATCCTTGCCAGATTCGCGATCCATCAAGAGACGAATCACGTGATCATCACGATGTACCAGCGCGACACCGGCGAGGTGATTCGGGAGTTCCCGCCGCGTCATGTGCTGGACGTGATGGCCGCGCTCGCGGGAAAGGGTCTCGCGATCGACGTCTCACGGTGAGGCACGGAGGCCGCAGGTGAGCACAAGTTCAGGGATCAGCTTCTCCGGGCTCGGGTCCGGCATCGACACGGCGTCGATCGTCGACGCCCTGATGAAGCTCGAGCGGCAGCCGATCGACCGCATCGAGGCCGACAAGAAGGCCGTCCAGAAGAAGAGCGGCGTCGTCACGGAGCTCAACGGCCTGGCGAAGGCCCTGCGGGACGCGGCGCGCGACCTGTACTCGCCGACCGCGCTGCAGGGCAAGACCGCGACCTCGGCGAACGACACGATCGCGAAGGCGTCGGCCGGCAGCGCCGCCGCCCAGGGCACCTACAACGTCACGGTCACCTCCCTCGCCGCGAACCACACGATGGCGACGGGTGCCGGCCCCGCGCTGAACGCCGGCGAGTCGCTCGAGATCACCGTCGGCGGCGTCACCAAGAGCGTCGCGATCGAGGCGGACGACACCCTGCAGGCGTTCGCGGACCGCATCAACGGGACCGCGGAGGTCGGGGCGTCCGCGAGCGTCATCAACGACCGGCTGGTGCTCATCAGCCGCACCGGCGGCGCCGCGGGCGCCATCACCCTCGGCGGCAGCGCCGCCGGCGGGCTCGGCTTCGCGACGACCCAGGCGGGCGCCGACGCCACCGCGGTCGTGAACGGCCTCACGGTGACCGGCAGCAGCAACACCATCGAGGGCGCGATCGCCGGGGTGAGCCTCAACCTCGCCGCCGTCGGCTCGACCACCATCACGGTGGGGGCGGACACCGAGGCGATCCAGAAGCAGGCCCAGAAGTTCGTGGACGCCTACAACGCGTTGATCACGAACACCAACAGCGCGACCAAGTACGACGCCGCGACCAAGACCGCGGGGACGCTGCAGGGCGACACGATGTTCACCACGTTCGCCTCCAGCCTGCGGAACACGACGATGTCCCAGGTCACCGGCCTCGGCGCCCAGTACGACAGCCTCGCCCAGATCGGGATCACCTCGAGCCGCACCGGTGAGCTCACCCTCGACCCCACCAAGTTCCAGGACGCGCTGGCCAAGGACCCGACCGCGCTGCGCCGGCTGTTCGGCGCGGACGACGGGGCGGACACCTCCGGCTCCGCGGACGGCATCGCCCGCCGCATCGCGCAGCTCACCGACGACTTCTCGTCCAACGCGATCTCCTCGCGGCAGTCGGGCATCACCGCGAACATCCAGCGGATGAACGACAAGATCGCCCGCCTCGAGGACGTGATGGTGCTCCGGGAGCAGCGCCTGCGGGCGCAGTTCCAGGCGATGGAGAACGCGGTGGCGCAACTCAAGGGACAGGGCAGCAGCCTGTCCGCGCAGTTCGGCTGATCCCGGCGGCACGGCCGGTGATCGGGTGATCGGACAACAGGGGAGCAGTGTGCTCAAGGACAGCAGCCAGTACACCGCGCGCGCCATCCAGACGGCCAGCCCCGGCCAGCTGGTGGTGATGCTCTACGACGGCCTCCTCCGGTTCCTCAACCAGAGCAGGGTGGCGATGGAGCGGCGTGACCTGGGTGAGGCGGGGCTCAAGATGAGCCGCGCGCAGGCCATCGTCACCGAGCTGCGGTGCACGCTGGACATCACGCAGGGCCCGATCGCCGAGAACCTCGCACGGATCTACGACTGGACCGCGGACGAGATGCTCGCCGCCCGCCTGGAGAACGACGCGCAGCGCATCGCCCGGCTCGCCGGCATGCTCGGTGAGCTGCGGGACACGTGGGCGCAGATCGCCAACACCGAGAAGCCCCGTGTGGAGAGCTCGCGCCCCGTGGTGGGCGTGAACCTTGCTGGATGACCTGCGGCGTCTCCGGGGCCTGCAGCTCATGCAGCGGCAGGCTCTGGTGGACGCCGACGGCGAGCGGCTCACCGCCCTCGACGCGGAGCGCATGGCGCTGCAGACGCGGCTGGTCCCGTTCGCGGACTCCGGCCTGGCCGGCGCCGACCTCCAGGAGGCCCGGGCGCTGGTCGACCTCATCCGGTCGGATCAGCAGGCCCTGATCGCCGCGGCCATGGAGGCCCGCGATCGCATCGCCCAGGAGCTGCGCACGCTCGGCCCGGGCCGGGCCGCCCTGCACGGGTACCGGGCGACCGGGGCGACGAACGCCCGGTACCTGGACCGCATCGGCTGAGCCGCCTCGCCGCGCTCACGGGGTCGGGGCGGTCACCCCCCGGCCCCGTGGGGACTACTCGTGGCCGATCTGCGGCGCGTGCTTGTCGGTGTGGCGGCCCTTCTCGAGCACCACGATGCTGTCGTAGAAGTGCATCGAGTGGGTCGTCCGGGTGAAGGCCGTGGGGTCGATCGCGCCCCGCGCGTGGTCCGCGTTGAGCTCGTCGATGAGGTGCTTGGCGATCTCGATGAAGCTGCCCGGCTCGCGCAGCCCGCCCTGGAACTCCGGCCAGTACGCGGTGTGGAGGTCCTCCACCAGGTACACCCCGTTGCGCTGCACGGCGGGGTAGAGGGCCTCGAACGACGCGCGGACGTGCGACATCACGTGGCTGCCGTCGTCCAGGACGATGTCCGGCTCGCCGAACTCACGCACCAGGTCCGCCAGGAAGGCGGGGTCGGACTGGTCACCGATCCGGACCTCGATCTGGTCCTGGGCGTACAGGGCGCAGGCGGGGTCGATGTCGATCCCCACGATGCGGGCATGGGGGCCCAGGTACCGCCGCCACATCTGCAGGGAGCCGCCCTTGCCGCACCCGATCTCGATCATCACCACGTCGCGGTTCACGAACCGCGCGAAGTGGCGCTCGTACACCGGGAAGTAGTGCTTCCACTTGTGGATGAGGCGCTGGTCGTTGGTGAGGAAGTCCTGCCAGAGCGTCATGCGTTCACGTCCGGGGATCGATGGAGGGCGGCGTGGTCACGGCGCGGCGCATGACCATCACGTACTGGTAGGCGCGGAGCCGCATCGCCGCGTCGGCCTCGTCGGCGCCGTAGGCGACGGCGCACCGCACCAGCGGGCCGATGTCCACGCCGTCGGGCACCACGATGCTCTCGATGTGGTCGAAGACGGTGAAGCCGGCGCCCTGGAACATCGCGGCCGCCTCGTTCAACGTGAAGAAGTGGACGTGGGTCCGGTCGAGCAGGCCCGCGTCGGTGTAGGTCCAGGCGTCGGTTCCCAGCAGGGGGGCCAGCACCGACCAGTGCCGGACGTTCGGGATGGAGGCGATGATCACCCCGTCCGCGGCGAGGTACCGGCTCAGCACGCCGAGCGTCGCGGCGGGGTCGAGCAGGTGCTCCAGCACGTCGCCGAAGAACATCGCGTCGAAGTGGCCGTCCGGGAAGGGCAGCTCGGTCACGGTGTTGAGGTCCATGCGGATGACGGTGTTCAGCCGCTCGGCGGCGCGCGCGGCGGCCTCCGCGACGAACTCGATGCCGACGACCTCCGCGCCGTACTTGGCGATCACCGAGGCGCCGAGGCCGCCGGATCCGCAGCCGACGTCCAGGACGCGCCGGGCCGTGGCGGGCAGGTGCCGGGTGAGCTCGTCCCGGGGGTAGTCGTAGTAGCGGGCGTCGTGGGCCTGCGGGTTCCGGTGCACCCCGGCGGCCACCGCCTCGTCGCGGCTCGGTGCCGGGGTGGGGGCGGGGGGCGGCGCCGTCGCGGTCGCCGCGGCCTCCGCGGTCGCGACCTCCGCGGTCACGAGGGCCGGCGTCCACTTGGCCGTCCACCTGGCCTCCGCGCGGTCGAATGCCGCCTCGTCCTTGTATCCGCCGACGGCGTGGTGGCTCACGGCGATGTCGGCGACCACCACGCGGCGGCCCGACCGGCGGACCTCGAAGCAGTAGTCGATGTCGTACCCGTGGAAGCCGGTGTAGGTCTCCGTGTCGAAGCGGATCTCGCGGACCACCTCGGGCGCGAGGATCATGCAGAGCCCGTCGACGCTGTCGACGGTGGCGGGCGCCGGCCGGAACGCGATCTCGCCGCGGGTCTCGGCGACCCTCCCGAAGCGGTGCGGCGCGTCCCACCACCGCAGGTTCGTGACACCGGACGCACCGATCACCCCGACGACGCCGACGTCTGGTTGTGCGGCGAGCGCCGCCCGGACCTTCGCCGGGAAGGCGGGATCGGTGATCTCCACGTCGTCGTGCAGGAGGACGAGCGCCTCGAGGCCCTCGATCGTCGCCGCCGCGTCGAGGATCTCGTTGTACGCGGCGAAGATCGAGGTCTCGTGCGTGGTGGTGATGATCGGCGAGTCGGGTTCCGCGACGGCCGTCAGGCCCGCGCGGCAGACGCGGTCGAATCGCTCCTGGCTGCCGATGCACACGCCGAAGGCCAGCATTCCTCGTCCTTTCGTCTCATCTCGGACGCCCGGTGGGGCACCGTTCGATCGGCCCTGGGACGCGGGGCTTGAGCCTTCGGGACGGCGCCTCAGGCGGCGTGCGCGGCGGGCTGCGGGAGCCGCAGTCCGCCGAGGGCCCGGCGCAGGAACACCTCCTGCGGGCGTGCCCGGAACAGCTCGAGGCCGCGCGCGGCGATGCGGTCGCGCATCGGCTCGTCCCGCGCCAGCATCTCGCATACGGTGACCAGCTCGTCGTACGCGGCGACGGCCATCCCGCCCGTGTACGGCGCGATGTCCGGATCGTCGGGCCGGCCCTCGGTGACGACGCAGACGCCGTTGGCCAGCAGGTAGGAGACGCGGACGATCTCGAAGACGGCCGAGTCGTAGAAGTGCAGGTTCAGCACCACCTTCGACCGTGCGATGCCCTCGTCGCGCTCGGCTCCGAAGCCCTGCGTGATGTGGCCGACCCGCAGCCCGCGCTCCGCGAGGCGCTGCAGCACGCCGACCCGGCGCTCGTTCAGGGAGCCGTAGAAGAGGACGTCGATGTCCTTCTCCGGGGCGGGCCGGATGCGGCTGAGCCCCGGCGTGTACCCGATCTCCAGCAGCCCGGCGTGTGCGACGCCGAGCCGCTCGAGGCCGGCGCGGTTCCTCGGGGAGTAGTCCACGACGCGGAACGCCCGGAGGGACGCCAGGTACTCCGCCGAGAACCAGGGGTTGCCGTCGCCGACCTGCTCGAGGTTGTGGATGACCGTGTCGGCCGGCAGGCCGTGCGTCCCGACCTGGGGCAGCAGGTTCCCGCCCAGCACGATCGGGGTGCGGCCGGCGAGCTCGCCGGCGTCGCGCACGATGGGCGCCGAGCCCCCGAGGATCGCCATGGCCTCCGACAGGCCCAGGGCCACCTCGTCGAAGACCCGCGAGTACGGGTAGTCGGGGGGCGAGACGATCCAGATGCAGTACCGGTCGAGCTCGGTCGCGGGCAGGGGGGCGGGCGTCACGGGCGGGTTCATCGGCGGGCCGGTGTCGGCGGACGGGACCTCCGTGTTCTCGGCGTGCCGCCGTCCGGCTTGACCGCGGCGGCACGTCCCTGACCCCGAGCCGCTTCGGGTGCCGCCCCTCCGCACCGGACCCGCGGGCCGGGACGGGGTGCGGCGAACGACCGGTGCGAGCGGGACGCCGGGCGGCGGTGGGCGTAGCCTGCCGCCATGGCGAGGTTCGGGATCCAGATCGGCGACTTCCGCTTCCCGGCGGGCTCGTCCTCCGCGGAGCTGTTCGGGCATGTCGCGGCCGCGGCGCGGGCCGCGGAGGACGCGGGCTTCACGTCCCTGTGGGTGATGGACCACTTTCACCAGTTCCCGCCGGTGGGGGAGCGGGACACCGCGATGCCCGAGGCCTTCGTGCTGCTCGGCGCGCTGGCGTCGGTGACCCGCACGATCGGCCTGGGGACGCTGGTGGCGGGCGTGCCGTACCGCAACCCCGCGCACCTGGCGAAGCTGTTCACCACCCTGGACGTGGTGTCCGGCGGACGGGCCATCGCCGGCGTGGGCGCCGGGTGGCAGGAGGACGAGTACCGCGCGTACGGCTTCGGCACCGCCGACGAGCTCCCGCCGGTGCGGGAGCGGCTGGACGGCCTGGAGGACGCCCTCCGGATCCTGCGCGCGATGTTCGCCGCGGCGGAGTCCAGCGTGGAGGGCCACCGCGCCGTCACGCGCGGCGCGCTCAACGTGCCGCGGCCGGTGCGGGCCGGCGGCCCTCCGATCCTGGTGGGCGGCGGCGGCGAGAAGCGCCTGCTCCGGCTCCTGGCGCGGTACGGCGACGCCTGCAACCTGTTCGGGGGCGCCGAGGTGGTGCGCCACAAGCTGGCGGTCCTGGACGCCCACTGCGCCGAGGTCGGCCGCGACCCGGCGGACATCACGCGGACGTGGCTGGGCGGGTTCATCCTCGCGGACACCGATGCGGAGGCCGATGCCATCGCCACCCGGGTCGCCGCCGCCTGGGGCGCCCCCAGCCTGGAGGCGTTCGACGGCTCCGCGGTGTGGGGGTCGCCCGAGACCCTGCGCCGGCGCGTCACGAGGCTGCTGGACGCCGGGCTGGACGAGCTGTACTTCGCCGTGGGCGACCACGCCTGGACCCCCGAGACGGTGGCCGCCGCCGGCGCGGCCCTCGCCCCGCTGATGGGCTGATGGCGCGGCGCACCCCCGAGGTGGACCGCATCGAGACGGGCCTCATGAACCTGGGCCCGGTGACCATGCGGCCCATGTTCGGCGGGTGGGGCGTGTTCCTGGACGGCGCGATGTTCGCGCTGGTGAGCCGCGAGCGGCTGTACCTGAAGACCGACGAGCGCAACCGCGGTGAGTTCGCGCGCGCCGGCCTGGAGCCGTTCACGTTCACGCGGAAGGGCGAGGAGGTCACGACCTCGTACCACCGCGCGCCGGAGCCGCTCGAGGATTGGGGCGTGATGGAGCCGTGGCTGCAGGGCGCCTACGACGCGGCCCACCGCGCCGCCTCCCGGAAGGGCGCGCGCCCCCGCCGCTGAGCCCGGGGCGGGCGCTCATGTCATGCCGCCGGGCTCGGGGTCCTCGTGACGCGTCACCAGCGGGGTGAGGGCGTGGGCTCCCGCGACGCCCGGGACGAGGCCGAGGGCGTCGCGAAGCCGCCGGGTGTCCGTGCGCCTTGCGTTTGAGCGTGCTCGAACCCGTACCGTGGATGACATGTCGTCAACTGACCGAGCGGCCGGGCCGCGCACGATCACCGAGGTCGCCACCATCGCGGGACTGTCGGCGCACACGCTGCGCTACTACGAGCGCATCGGGCTGCTCGACCCCGTGCCACGCGTGCACGGCGGCCAGCGGCGCTACGGCGCCGGCGACCTCGCGTGGCTGGCGTTCGTGCAGCGCCTCCGCGCGACCGGCATGCCGATCCGCGACATGCGGCGCTTCGCCGAGCTGCGCCGCGAGGGCGATCACACGATCGGCGAACGGCGGGAGCTCCTGGAGCGGCATCGCACCGAGGTGCTCGCGCGCATCGCCGAACTCGAGCGCGACCTCACGGCCGTCACCGGCAAGATCACCACCTACCGGAACCTGGAGACCGCTCATGACCCCCGGCAACCGGATGCCTGACCGCTACGCCCGCGGGCGCGAGAAGCTCGCTGAGATCGACGGATCGGCCGGCGAGGCCGTCGTGGATTCACTCGGCGATCTCGGCCGTCACATCGTCGAGTACGCCTTCGGCGACGTCTACACCCGCCCCGGCCTGTCCCTGCGCGACCGCGAGCTGGCGACCGTCGCGATGCTCGCCGCGAAGGGCGGCTGCGAACCCCAGCTCGACGTGCACCTGGACGCCGCCCGCAACGTCGGTCTCACCATCGACGAACTGCGCGAGGTGCTCATCCAGGTCGCGCCCTACGCCGGGTTCCCGGCGGCCATCAATGCCATGCGGCGCCTTCAGGCGCTGGAAGCCCGGGAATCCTTCTGACGCCGACCTTGGTGGTTGGCACCGGGGGTTGCAGAATGGTGCGGAACCCCGTGGAGGTCACCCGTGCCCAGGTCCTCGACCCGTCCCCTCGCCCTCGCCGCCGCATGCCTGCTGGCGGTTCCCGCCGCGGCGTCCGCCGCCCCGGCGCCGCAGGCCGCCGTGGGTCCCGCGCGCGCCGACCACCCCGCGCTCACCCGGATGGGACTGGAGGTCCGCGACGACGGCCCGGCGCCGCGGGTGGTGGCCGTTCCCAAGATCCGGGGCGTGCTCGCGGGCGACGCGCCCGGCCGCGGGACGAGCACCGGGTACCCGCTCCGGCAGCTGCCGTCGGGCGAGGTGCTCCTCCTCGGGCGCAGCGGGTGGACGTTCCACGGCCCGGACCTCGCCCATCTGGGCTCCGCCGAGATCCGGGACGACCTGGAGGGCCGGTTCGCCCTCTACGGGTGGCGGTTCACCGAGGACGGTGGCGTGGTGGGCAGCTCGGGGCTGTACGACGGCGGCATCGTCGGCCTCGGACCGGGGCTCGAGAACCGCTGGGCGATCCCACTGGATCCCGGGTCGGCGACCCCGGCCCCGATGGGCCCCGTCATGGCGCTGGCGGCCGGGAACCGCCTGTACGTCTTCGGCGGCGCCCCGGCGGTCCTCGACGCGCGCACCGGCGCGACCCTCGCGCCCATCGACACCCTGCCCGATGGCGAGACCCCGACGGCCGCCGTCCCCGCGCCGGACGGCACGGCCCGCGCCGTGACCGCCGCGGCCGGCACCACGGGCGGCCGGTACCTGGTCCGGCGCGTCGCCGTGCACCGCGCGGACACCGACGGCAACCTGCCGTGGTCCACGGACGTCGCGGTGGGCCAGGGCGCCCTGGGGGTGGAGGCGAGCGTGCCGAGCGTCGGCCCCGACGGCACGACCTACATCGGCGTGGCCACCTCGAACGGCATCTCGCGCTGGGACGGCCGCATCGTGGCGGTGGGACCCGACGGGGCCGTGCGCTGGGACGTCCCGGTGGGCGGCATGCCGTCCCGTCCCGCCATCGACGCGTCCGGGAACGTGTGGACGGGGACGACCCTTGGTGAGGTGGTCACCCTGTCACCGGGTGGCGTGGTGACCCACCGCCGGACGCTGTCGGACCCGAAGGCGAGTGTCACGGTCGCCGCGTACGGCGACGGGGTCCTGGCGCAGGGCGCGGTCATGGTGCGCCTCACCGCGCGGACGGCGACGGCCGCCCGACCCGCCGCGTCCGTGGCGTTGGCGCCGCGCATCACCCTGCAGCGCCCGCCGTTGCGGTGCGTCGCGCCGGCGGCCGGTCACCCCAGGACGTGCCTGTACCGCATCGGCGCCGCACCGCCGCTGCGGGTGACCGCGCCGGCGGACGGCACCGCGGACGTCGCGATCGCCCCGGTCCGGACGATCCTCGTGAAGAACGCCCGCGGGCGGCTGGTGCCGCTGCGTCCGGCGCGCAGGACGGGACGGGTTCTGGCGGGGCCGAACCTCCTCGACCTGTGGGGCTTCACCTCCCTCGCGACCGTGTGCCGCACCGGGTGGGGATGCGTCGTGCGGCCCGGCGACTATCGCGTGACGGTCACGCTCCGCACCGGCGCCGCGCGGCGGACGTTCGTCCGGATGATCCGCGTCGTCGCCGGGAGCGGGGTCTGGCTGCAGCGGTGACGCCCCGCCGGCGCGCCTACTGGGGTCGGTCGCCCCCCAGCGCGTCCTCAAGGCGGGCGAGCGCGGCGTGGACGTCGCGCAGCGCGCCGCGCACGTCGTGCAGGTCGCCGCCGATCTCCCCGACCGCCAGCCGCACGGACGCCACCTCGCGGGCGAGGTACTCGGCCTCGGTCTGGGTGCGGTCGGCGATCTGGCGGTCCCGCTCGCCGTGCAGCCGGTCCCGGTCGGCCTGACGGGTCTGCGCCAGCAGGATCAGCGGCGCCGCGTACGCGGCCTGCAGCGACAGGGCGAGCGTGAGCAGGATGAACGGGTACTCGTCGAAGCGCAGCGACGACACCACCGCGTTCAGGATGATCCACACCACCACCACGACGGTCTGGAAGACCAGGAACCGGGCGGTGCCGATGAGGCGCGCCACCCCCTCCGAGAACCGGCCGAACGCCTCCGGGTCGTAGTGCGGCTGCAGCACCAGGCTGCGGCGGGGTGCCGACAGGGGCCGGCGGCGGCGCAGCGACAGCGGGATGTTCACGGTCCCTCCTCCGCGGACGCGGTGTCTCGGGCCGACCTCCAGCCCTTCGGCAGCAGCGCGTCGAGCACGTCGTCCACGCTCACCGCCCCCAGCAGCCGCCCGGCGGCGTCGCACACCGGCGCGGCCAGCAGGTTCTCGGCCGCCAGATGCTCCGCCACCACCATCGCCGGTGCGTCCGGGGCCAGCGGATCCGGCGCCGAGGGGTCGATGCACGTCGCCGCGAGCGCCGACGGCGGCTCCCGCAGCAGCCGCTGGAAGTGCGCGGTGCCGAGCAGCGGCCCCGTGGGGGTCTCCGCCGGCGGGCGCACCACGTAGACCTGCGCGGCGAGCGACGGCGGCGTCTCCCGCTTGCGCAGGCGCGCCAGGGCCTCCGCGACCGTCGCGTTCGGCGGCAGCACCACCGGCTCCGGGTTCATGAGGCCGCCCGCCGTGTCGGGCCGGTACTCCAGCAGCCGCCGCACCGGGGCGGCCTCCTCCGGCTCCATCGCCGACAGCAGGTCCGCCCGCTCCACCGCCGAGATCTCACCCAGCAGGTCGGCGGCGTCGTCGGGGTTCATGGCGTCCAGCAGGTCGCCGGCGCGCTCCCGCCCCAGCCGCCGCAGCAGACGCGCCTGCACGTCCTCCGGGAGCTCCTCCAGCACGTCGGCCGCGCGTTCGTCATCCAGGGCGCCCAGCAGCTCGGCCGCGTCCAGCTCACCCAGGCCCATGACCGTGGCGGCCACCTCGGCCGGGCGCAGCTGCCCCAGGGCGGCGGCGCGGGCCAGGGCGTCCGGCGCCGTCATCCCCAGGCCGGAGAGGTCGCCCCAGTCCACCACCCGGTGGTCGCGCCGCAGGCGGGCGCCGGCGGGCACCACGTCGGCGTTCACCAGGCACCACCCCGTGCCGTCCGCGCTGCGCGACACGCCCACGTCGTTCACCCGCACCCGCTCGCCCGCGGGGCTGAGGGTCCCCACGCGGTCGAGCAGCTCTCCGAGCACCAGCACCTCGCCGGGCCGCCGCTCGAACCGCCGCAGGCTCACCCGCGCGCTCGACAGGCGGGCGCCCTGGTCGTCCAGCGCCTCCAGCCGCCCGGCGCTCACGAAGATGGGCCGGCGCCGCACGCGCACCACCACGCCCAGCACCGGCGCCCCCGGCAGCCCGGGCGCGGCGACCACGTCCGCGAGGCGCCCCACGCGCTCCCCGGAGGGGTCGAGCACCGCGAGCCCGGCGAGGCGGGAGGCGAACACCGGCGCGGGGGAACGACCCATGGACGGAAGGTACCCACCACGCCGGACCGCACCACGGGCGGGGCAGCATCTCCATTCGCGCGGTCCGCACCCTCAAGGTTGCGACGGGCCGGTCCGACAAGGGGAGAGCCGGCCGGATGCATGCCGCGCGAAGCACCCCGGGGACGGATCCCCGCGTCCAGCAAGCCTCATGACCGCGAGGTGAATCGAGGATGCACGCCGATCCCCGCCTTGAGAATGCCGAGTCCGCCCGCCCCGACGAGCTCGTCCTGATGCTCTTCGAGGGGGCCGTCCGATTCGGCCGGCAGGCAGTCGCGGCGTACGACGCGGGCCGGGATGACGCCGAGAAGAGCGTGGAGCGGGTCCGGGCGATCCTTCAGGAGCTCGACCGGAACCTCGACCGCCGCGCCGGCACCATCGGACGTCACCTGGGCGCGATCTACGACTACCTGCTGCGCCGCCTCGCGGGCCCCGAGGTGGGCCGCGACGCCATGTCCGAGGTCGTCTCCGACATCGAGACCCTCGCCCAGACCTGGTCCGTGCTCGTCGAGCGGCGCGACGCCGAACTCGCAGCAGCGTAGGCGACCCGACCCCCGGCAAACGAGACCACGGGAACACGATGGCAGTCACCAGACTCACACCGGAGGAGGTCGTCGCCTCCATCGCGGAGCTCCCGCCGATGCCCGCGAGCATCAGCGAGGTCATCTCCGCGTGCGACGACCAGGACATGACCGTGGGCCAGCTGTCGCAGGTCGTCCTGCGTGACCAGAGCCTCACCGCGAACATCCTGAAGCTCGCCAACAGCGCCTTCTACGGCCATGCTCGCCGCGTGACGACGGTGACCGAGGCCGTCGTGCTGCTGGGCTTCTCCGCCATCAAGAGCCTGGCGATCTCCAGCCACACCGCCCGGCTGCTGAACCGGTCCCTCCCGGGGTACGGGCTGCAGGCCGGGGAGCTGTGGCACCACTCGATGTGCGTGGCGTTCACCGCCCGCCGCGTCGCGGTGGAGGTGCACCTGGCGCCGGTGGAGGAGGCCTTCGTGGCCGGCCTGCTGCTCGACATCGGCAAGACCGTCCTGTCCAGCCACCTGGAGACCGCCTTCGGGGAGATCTCCCGCCTGGCGCAGGAGCGGCGCGAGCCATTCCACCACATCGAGGCGGAGCTGCTGGGCTTCGACCACGCCGAGCTGGGCGCCCGGATCGCCGCGAAGTGGAGCTTCCCGCCGGAGCTGGAGGAGGCGATCCGCTACCACCACGATCCCGAGCAGGCGACGCTGAAGCCCATGCTGGCGCACGTCGTCCACGTCTCGGACGTGGCCTGCACGATGCTCGGCCAGGGCATCGGCGGCGACGGCCTGGCGTACGACGTGTGCCCGGCCTCGCTGGAGGCGCTCGGCTTCGACCAGCAGCGGATGATGCGCCTGATGGACGAGATCGCGCCGCTGCTGGACTCGACCGCCTTCGGGATCGACTGAGAAAGCCAGGGAGGGCTCGTTGTTCGACGACATCACCACCGTCACGCTCACCGCCGCGATGCGCGGCGCGTCGCTGCGGCAGACCGCGCTCGCGCAGAACATCGCGAACGCCGACACGCCGGGCTACAAGCGCGTGGACGTGAACTTCGAGGGGGCGCTCGCCGACGCCCTGGAGGCGGACCGCGCGGAGATCGCCCGGAACCGCTCGGCCGGGCAGGCGTCGTCCCTCGGGACGCACCGGCGGGCGCTCGATTCGGTGCGGACGGAGGTCACGCGGGATACCGCGTCCACGATCCGCGTGGACGGCAGCAACGTCGACCCGGACAACGAGATGTCCGAGCTCGCCGCGAACCAGCTCTCGTACAACACGGTGACCGCGCTGCTCGACGCGCGGTTCTCGCAGATGCGCGCCGTGATCGCGGGCCGCTAGGCCCGGCACACCCAGGGACAGGGGAAGGGATCACATGGGCATCTACCCGGCACTCGGGATCAGCGCGACGGGCCTCGCCGCCCAGCGCCTGCGCATGGACGTCATCGCGAACAACCTCGCCAACGTGGACAGCACCACCGCCGTCGGGGAGGCGTACCGCCGCAAGGTCGTGGTGATGAGCGAGGCGCCGAACGGCACGCAGTTCCGCATCCCGCGTCCCGCGGGGGACACCTCGGCGGGCACCGGCGGCGACCTGCACGGCGTGGACGTGCAGCAGATCGCCGAGGACGGCAGCGACCTGCGGCGGGTCTACGACCCCGGCAACCCGCTGGCGGACGCCAAGGGGTACGTGACCAAGCCGAACGTGAACCCGGTCACCGAGATGGTGGACATGGTCGCCGCGAGCCGCAGCTACCAGGCGAACGTGACGGCCTTCGAGGCCACCAAGAACATGGCCAAGGAAGCCCTGAGGTTGCTCAGGTGATCGCGCCCATCGCAGGTATCGGGGACATCGGCGGCACCAGCGCGTCGATGGCCGCCCAGATCGCCGCGGCCGCCGCGATGCCGGCGCCCATGTCGCAGCTGCAGGCCCCGTCCCTTGACGGCGACGCGTCGGCGACGCCCGCCACGGGCGGCTTCGGCACGCTGCTCACGCGCGCCATCAGCGGCCTGAACGACCAGGTGAACTCCGCGGACCGGATGCAGCAGCTCGCCGCGACCGGCCAGCTGTCGGACCCGCAGATGGCGATCGTGGAGACCACCAAGGCGGAGCTGGCGCTCAGCACCGCCCTGCAGGTGCGGAACAAGCTCGTGGAGGGCTGGCAGGAGCTCTCCCGGATGTCGGTCTGATCGGAGCCTGATCCGTGGGTGCACTCGGCAAGGCGACGGCGTTCTGGACGGGGCTCTCCGGCCCCGGGCGCCGGCTCATCATCGGGGCGGGCGTCATCTTCGCCGTCGGCCTCTTCATGCTCTTCCGCCTGTCGGGGCAGACCGACTACTCCACGCTGGCCACCACCCAGACCACCGCGGACGCGGCGGCCATCACCTCCGAGCTCGAGGCGCAGGGCATCGCGTTCCGGACGCGCGACGGCGGCACCACCATCCAGGTGCCCGCCGGCGCGCTGGACCAGGCCCGGCTGGGGCTGGCCTCGAGCAACCTGCTGTCGGGCGGCGGCGCGAAGGTGGGCTACGAGATCTTCGACAAGCAGGGCTGGGGCGCCACCGACTTCACCCAGCGCGTGAACCTCACGCGGGCGATGGAGGGCGAGCTGTCGCGAACCATCGCCCAGCTCGACCAGGTGCAGAGCGCCGACGTGAAGATCGCCATGCCCAACGAGCGCCTGTTCACCAACGACCAGAAGCCGACGACCGCGAGCGTCGTGGTGAACCTGGTGCCGGGGGCGACCCTCGACTCCAGCCAGGTCACGGGCGTGAGCCGCCTGGTGGCCATGGCCGTGCCGGGCCTGGACGCCAAGAACGTCGCGATCACCGACACGCAGGGGAACATCCTCAACGCCGGGGGCGACGACAGCGTCTCCGCGGCGGCGAACACCCGCCTGGCGCTGGAGGCCGAGTACGAGCGCAAGACCCAGGCCAAGCTCGACGCGATGCTCGCCGCGACGCTCGGGCCGGGGAAGGCCGTGGTCGCCGTGAACGCCGTCCTGGACCTGAACAAGAGCTCCAGCGTCGCCGAGAACTACG
This sequence comes from Thermoleophilia bacterium, assembly GCA_020848615.1. Taxonomy (GTDB): domain Bacteria; phylum Actinomycetota; class Thermoleophilia; order Miltoncostaeales; family Miltoncostaeaceae. Next base: position 28,545 of record JADLHW010000073.1, on the reverse strand, counting down.
ACCCGAACAAAGAGGGCAAGGTTCCGCTCACCACGGACACCACGGAGGAGAAGCTCACCTCGAAGGGCGGCACCTCGGGTGGCACGGTCGGTGCGTCGGCGAACAGCCCGGGCAACACGTTCCCGTCGACGACCTCCGGCAACGGGAACACCACGTACAACAAGAAGACCGGCCAGACCCAGAACGGCGTGGACCGCACGGTCACCAACACCGAGAGCACCGGCGGCACCCTCGTCAAGCAGTCGATCTCCGTGCAGTTCTCGGACGAGTTCAAGGGTCAGCAGACGCAGATCGAGGACGCGGTGAAGGCCGCCGTCGGCTACGACCAGGACCGCGACGACCTGGTGAGCGTGCAGTCCGTGCCGTTCGCGAAGGACGCCCTGGTCACCAAGAACGCGACCGGTGAGGGCAGCGCCTCCACCGCGGCGGGCGGCGGCCTGGACATCATGGGCATCGCGAAGATGGCCGCCGGCGGGATCGGGCTCCTGCTGATCCTCATGATGGCCCGCAAGTCGCTGAAGCGCCGGCAGAGCGAGCTGGAGAAGGCCCTGCCGGAGCTGCTGGCCCGCGGCCCCGTGCCGGTGGCGGAGCTCACGGGCGGGGGCGGCGCCGCCGTCGCCGCGCGCCGCCTGGAGGGGGAGACCAAGACCCCGGTGGAGCGGCAGATGGAGGACCTCGCGCTCCGCAAGCCGGATGACATGGCCAAGCTCATGCGCAGCTGGCTCATCGAACGCCGGTAGGCATGAGCGCGCTCTCCGCAGACACCAAGCTCTCCGGCCGGCAGAAGGTCGCGGTGGTGATCATCGCCCTGGGCCCGAAGGCCGGCGCCGAGGTGTTCAAGCACCTCAAGCAGGAGGAGATCGACGAGCTCACGCTCGAGATCGCGAACCTTGGCCCCATCAGCCAGGAGCTCAAGCAGAAGGTCCTCGCCGAGTTCTACGAGACCGCCGTCGCGCAGAACTACATCACCGAGGGCGGCCTGGCATACGCGCGCTCCGTCCTGGAGCAGGCCCTCGGCCCGGACCGCGCCCACGAGGTGCTGGAGCGCCTGGCCGCCGCCATCCAGGTGTCGCCGTTCGAGTTCCTCCGGCGCACCGACGCCTCGCAGATCCTGACCGTGCTGCAGAACGAGCACCCGCAGACCATGGCGCTCATCCTCGCGTACCTGCCGCCGGACACCGCCGGCCAGGTGGTGAGCAGCCTGCCGGCCGAGCTGCAGAGCGAGGTCGCGATGCGCCTGGCGCTGCTGGACCGCACGTCCCCGGAGGTCATCCGGGAGATCGAGCACGTGCTGGAGCGCAAGCTGTCGTCCGTGATCAACCAGGACTTCACCACCGCCGGCGGCGTGAAGGCCCTGGTGGAGGTGCTCGGCAAGGTCGACCGCACCACCGAGAAGACGATCCTGGAGAGCCTGGAGGAGCAGAGCCCGGAGCTCGCCGACGAGGTCCGCCGCCTCATGTTCCTGTTCGAGGACATCGTCATGCTCGACGACCGCAGCATCCAGCAGGTGCTGCGCGAGGTGGACGGCAAGGACCTGTCGGTGGCCCTGAAGGGGCAGGCCGAGAACGTCCAGGAGAAGATCTTCAAGAACATGTCCTCCCGCGCCGCGGAGATCATCAAGGAGGACCTGGAGTTCATGGGCCCCGTCCGCGTGTCGCAGGTGGAGGAGGCCCAGCAGAAGATCGTGGCGGTCATCCGCAAGCTGGAGGACGCCGGCACGATCGTCGTGGCGCGCGGCGGCGACGACGACCTCGTCGCGTAAGGGGCGCGCGTGAACCGTCGCAGCCCCATCCGCGGCGTCGTCATCGGCGACGCCCACGAGGTCCGGCTCCGGGAGCAGCCCAACCGGCTGTCGCTGCTGGAGGCCGGCAGCGCGCAGGCGCTCGCCGCCCAGGCCGAGGCGGAGGCGGAGGCGATCATCGCCGAGGCCGAGATGGCCCGCGAGGCCGCCGTTGCCGAGGGCTGGCGCGAGGGATACGAGGCCGGCATGGCCGAGGCCCGCGCGGAGATGCGGGACGCGGTCGCCGCGGCGACGGGCATCCTCGCCGCGATGGAGGCGGAGATCGCGGCGCTGCCGGAGCGGCTGGCCCAGGAGGTCGCCGCCATCGGCCTGGAGACCGCCGCCCGCATCATGCGCGCCGAGCTGAACGTCCGCCCGGAGCGCGTGGTGGACGTCGCGCGCGGCGCGATCCGTCGGGCCACCGACCGCGATCGCCTGCTCGCCCACGTCAACCCCGCCGACCTCGCCCGCATGCGCGAGGCGACCGACGGGCTCATCGACCAGATGGGCGGCATCCACCGGTTCGACGTCATCGAGGACCCGCGCATCGCCGCGGGCGGCCTGGTCCTGGAGACCCCCTCCGGCGACGTCGACGCCCGCCTGGAGCAGCAGCTCGCCCGCATCCTGGAGGGCATGTCCGCGCCGCCCGACGACGAGCTGGTCGAGCACGGCGCGTGACCATGGTCGCCGCCGCCACCGACGAGGCGCTCGCCGGGGTCCGCCACCGCATGCGCGCCCTGGACCCGTACCGCATGAACGGCCGGGTCGCGGAGCTCATCGGCCTGGTGGTCGAGTCCCGCGGTCCCGCCGCGCGGGTGGGGGAGCGCTGCGAGATCCACGTGCAGGGGCACCGCGCCGGTACGCCGCCGCTGGACGCGGAGGTCGTGGGCTTCCGTCACGGCCGCACCCTGCTCATGCCGCTCGGCGAGGCGTCCGGCATCGGCCCGGGCCAGACGGTGGTGGCCTCCGGGTCGTCCCTGCGGGTGGCGGTGGGCCCCGACCTGCTGGGCCGCGTGCTGGACGGCCTGGGTCGCCCGTTCGACGGCGGCCCCGCCCTGTCCCCGGTGCGGCGCATGCCGGTGGACGCCAGGCCGCCGTCGCCGCTGGGCCGCCCGCCCATCGACACGCCCGTCGCACTCGGCGTGCGGAGCCTGGACGGCCTCAACCCGTGCGGCCTGGGGCAGCGCCTCGGCATCTTCGCGGGCTCCGGCGTGGGCAAGAGCACCCTGCTGGGCATGATGGCCCGCCGGACGTCCGCCGACGTGAACGTGATCGGCCTCATCGGGGAGCGTGGCCGAGAGGTCCGGGAGTTCCTGGAGAAGGACCTGGGCCCCGAGGGGCTCGCCCGGTCCGTGGTGGTGGTCGCCACCAGCGACCAGCCGGCCCTGGTGCGCATCAAGGCGGCGTTCGTGGCGACGACGATCGCGGAGTTCTTCCGCGACCAGGGCGCGGACGTGCTGCTGATGATGGACTCGGTGACCCGCCTGGCCATGGCGCAGCGCGAGGTGGGCCTCGCGATCGGCGAGCCGCCGGCGACGCGCGGGTACACGCCCTCGGTGTTCGCGCTGCTGCCCCGCCTGCTGGAGCGCGCCGGCACCAGCCCGCGCGGCACCATCACCGGCCTGTACACGGTGCTGGTGGAGGGCGACGACATGAACGAGCCCGTCGCCGACGCCGTGCGGGGCATCCTGGACGGCCACATCGTGCTGTCACGTGAGCTCGCGCACCGCGGTCACTACCCCGCGGTCGACGTCCTGCAGTCCGTGTCGCGTCTCACCGGGGCGCTGCTCACCCCGGCCGAGCGCGCCGCCGCCATTCGCATGCGTGAGCTCATGGCCGCCCACCACCGGGCGGAGGACCTCATCGCGATCGGCGCGTACGTGCCGGGCTCCGACGCCCGCGTGGACGAGGCCCGCGCGAAGATGCCGCGCATCGAGGCGTTCCTGAAGCAGACCGTCGACGAGCCGTACGACCGCGCCGAGACGATGCTCACGATGATGGACATCGCCGAGACCGGGGGCGGGGAGCCCGCGGGCCTGCCGCCCGTGACCGGGGAGGTGGTGGGCGGCCCGCCGTCGATCACCGGGTCGTTCGATCCGCTGCCGCCGGGCGCCGAGGTCATCTGACCGGACGTCCGGTTGACGTGCCCGCCCGGCGCGCGCACGATCCGGCGATGCGGCGCAATCCCCCGCGCGCGTGAGCGGCGCCGCCGTCCGTCCGCGCGCCGGCGCGATCCGGGTCGCGACCGGCGTGCTGGTCGCGGCGGCGCTCTGGCTCGCGGTGAACCTGCTGGTGTGGAGCAACGTGCTCGACCCGCTGCCGGACGGCAGCGGCTGGGTGTCCGTCGCGCTGTTCCCGATGGGAGCGATCGCCGCCGGGATGGCGATGGGATCCGGGTGGGCCGGCCTGCTCGCCGTGGTGCCCTCGGCCGTCGCGAACACCGTCGGCTTCTACGACGACCTGCGGGAACCGCTCCCCATCGCGGAGTGGGGCATCCCGCTGTGGGCGGCGCTGCTCGCGGCGGGTGGACTGGCCGGGGCCCGGTGCCCCATGCGGGTGCGACGCGCGCTGGTGGTCGCGGTCGCGCTGATGGCGGGGGCGCTCGCGCTCGCGGCCGGGTTCCGCACGCTGTGGCCACGCGACGCCGCGCCCGCCACGATCGTCGCGGTGCTGGACATCGGCGCGGGCCGGGCCGGCACGGTGTCGCTGGGCGACGCGCTGGACGCCGCCGCCACGCGCCTGGAGGCCACGACCCACCGCCAGACCGCCGGGCAGCCGCTCCGGGAGCCGATGCCGGGTGTCGGCATTCCGGGCCAGGTGGACCTCGCCACGCCGTACTCGGTGGCGCGCGGGAGGGGCATCACGCTCATCGGGCACCGTGGGCGGGTCACCGCGATCCTGCTCACCACCTGGGACGCGCAGACCACCACGGGCATCGGCGTGGGCGACAACCTGGCGTTGGTGCGCGACCGGCATCCCGGCGCCCGTTGCGAGCGCGGCCGGCAGATCGACCGACCGGAATGCGTGGTCGCCTCCGGCCGCCGCGTCGCGGTGTTCGCCGGCGACCCGATCACGGTGATCGCCCTCACGGTGCCGACGACCGGGCATCCGTAGCCCGGCGTGCTGGCGTTGATGGCATTGCCAGCACAGGGGGTGGAACGTGGCATCACTGAGCATCCGGGATCTCGACGACGCCGTGCGGGACCGGCTGCGCCTGCGCGCCGCCGGACACGGCCGGTCGATGGAGGCGGAGGTGCGCGCGATCCTCACCGCCGCCGTCGAAGCGGTCGAGCCGGTCCGCGGCCTGGTGGGGACGCTGCGGGACCGGGTCGTCGCCGAGGGCGTCGTCGATCTCCCGCTCCCCCCGCGCGCGGTGCCGCCTCGTGACATCCCGCCGTTCGGATGATCGCGCTCGATACGAACGTCGTCTCCGAGCTCATGCGCCTGGACCCCGCCGGTGCCGTGCTGGCGTGGTTCGACGCGCAGCCCCCTTTGGAGGCGGCCATCACCGCGATCACCGCCGCGGTGGCCCCTGGACATGAGGGGCCGGCGCAGCCCGCGGGCGCGGGATGCCCCGGGGCGACGTTGCCCCGGACCGGTGCCGGGCCCAGACTGGGCCCATCAGACCACGGTGAGGGGAGCGGACATGCCGGACTCCGTCGTGCACTTCGACATCCTGGGCCCGGACGGCCCGGCGTTGCAGGCCTTCTACGCCGAGCTGTTCGGCTGGACGTACACCGGGTTCGACGGGTCGGATGAGGGCATGGCCGACTACGCCCTCACGACGGCCGGCGAGGGCACCGGGATCGGCGGCGGCGTGGGGGCGAGCACCGACGGGCGCCCCTCGGTGACGGTCTACGCCGGTGTCGCGGACGCCCAGGAGGCGCTCGACCGGGCCGTGGCCCTCGGGGCGACGGTGGTGCAGGAGGTCACCCGGATCCCCGGCGTGGTCACGTTCGCGCGGTTCCGCGACCCCCAGGGCAACGTGATGGGCGTGGCGAGCGGTCCGCCGCCCGCCGAGGGCTGAGCGCGGGCGGGGCCCGTCCGTATGGATGGGCGGTTCCGGGGGTTCCCGCTCAGATGTTTGTTGCTTCTGTCACGTGGTGCTGGCATCCTTCCGCCCCACTTAGCAACCATCGCTACAAGGAGGCGCCCATGCGGGTGGGCGATGCGATGAGTCCGGTGACGGCGATCGTCGGACCGGAGCACACGCTGGCACAGGCGGCGACGCGGATGATCCAGAACAAGACCGGCGCCGCGGTCGTGATCGATCACAGCCTGCCGGGCCCGGCCGTGGTGACCGAGCGCGACCTGCTTCACGCGGTCGCGGACGGCCTTGACCCCAAGACCGAGCGGGTCACCGACCACATGACCAGCCAGCTCGTCACCGCCGGCCCGGACTGGCCGATCTCGAAGGCCGGGGCGCTGATGGTGAAGCACGGCGTACGGCATGTCGTGGTGTTCGAGGATGCCGCCCTGGTCGGGATCCTCTCGATGCGGGACGTCGTCCGGGTTTCCGGGCTGATCCCGGCCTCCGAGGGTGCCACGGCCTGACCCCGTCGTCGGGCGGCGGCGGGGGCGGCGGGGGACCGTCGTCGTCGCCGCCCCCGCCCGGGCGCCCGCGGAACTCCCAGACCGCGTGGGCGACGAACAGTCCCAGCACGCTCAGCGTGTAGATCGCCCCGATGACGGCGACGAGGCCCATGCGCGCACGCTACGCCCTGGCGGGGCGGCGGTGCACCCACACCGGGTCTCCCGTGCCATCGCCCCGCGAGGCGCGCCGTGCCCGGGCGGCGGGCGGCCGGCCGGGCACGGCCCCGCCGCCGCCGTGGCCCGCCATCCCGAGATGCCGTGACCGCGTCCCATCGCCCGCCCTACTCCCGGCGGTACCCGGTGCGGAACCGCCGCTCGCGCCGTCCGGGAGCGTCTCCCGTGTCCGGACGCTCACCTCGTACACGCCGCCCGGGGCGAGCTGCGGGCTCGTCCACGACAGCTCCTGCACCTCCGCGCACGCCACGACCTCCTGGGTGCGCAGGTCCAGCAGCCGGACCTCGTACCGGCGTGAACCCCCGCGGCTCTCCGGCGGCGCGTGCCAGCGCACCTCCAGCTCACCCGGCTGGACGCAGGCGGGCAGCGGCCACAGGCTGGGGGCGACGGGACCGCGCGCGACGCGGACCCTGGGCGGGGCGAGCGGTGCGAACGTCGAGGTCATGATGTCCTCCGGCATCGTCATCTCACCCATCACGACGCCGCCGCCCCCGGAACCTGACGCGCCGTTTGTAAGAGAGATATGAAGTCACCGGACGTCCGCGCCGTGCTCTTCGACGTGTTCGGCACGCTCGTGGACTGGCGCACCCGCGTGGCGCGGGAGGTCGCCGGCCTCGCGGCGGGCATGGGCGTGCCGGTGGACGCCGGGGCCGTCGCCGACGCCTGGCGGGCGATGTACCAGCCGTCCATGCGGGCCGTGCGGTCCGGCCGCCGCCCGTGGACGCCCCTGGACGTCCTGCACCGCGAGAGCCTGGACGTCCTGCTGCCGCGGTTCGGCCTGGACGCCGCGACCCCCGCCGACCGCCACGCCCTCACGATGGCGTGGCACCGCCTGGACCCCTGGCACGACACCGTGCCGGGCCTGCTCCGGCTCTCCGCCCGATTCACGATCGCACCCATGTCCAATGGCAACGTCGCGCTGCTGGAGGACCTGGCGCGTCACGGCGGGCTGCCGTGGCACCGCATCCTGGGGGCCGAGACCAGCCGCGCCTACAAGCCGCTCCCGCAGGCGTACCTGCGCGCGGTGGGCGCCCTGGGCCTGCGTCCCGGGCAGGTGATGCTGTGCGCCGCCCACAACGACGACCTGGCCGCCGCGCGCGCGGTGGGCCTGCGGACCGCGTTCGTGCCGCGCCCCGCCGAGCACGGACCGGGGCAGCGCACCGACCTGGCGCCCACCGGGCCGTGGGACGTGGTCGCGACGGACATCCCGGATCTGGCGGGGCTGCTGGGCACCTGACCGGGGGCGTCAAGGTTCGGGGGCCCCCGGTCGATGGAGGGGCGTGGCCAAGCCCTTCCGCTTCCGGCTGGAACCGGTCCTCGACCTGCGCCGCCGCCGCGAGGAGCTCCTGCAGATGGAGCTCGCGCAGGCGCTGCGCGCGTTCGCCGGCCAGCAGGAGCGTGCCGTCGCCGCCGGCGAGGCCCTGGAGGCGGGCGTGGCCGCGCTGCGCGAGCGCGCCGCGGGCTCGGCGAGCCTGCTGGACCTGCGCTCGGGGCACGAGGAGATCGGCCGCCTGCGGCGGATCATGGAGTACGAGCGCGAGGTCGCCCTGCAGATGGAGGCCGTGGCGCTCGAGCGCCGCGAGGACCTCGTGCGGGCGAGCCAGGAGCGCGAGACGCTGGTGTCGCTGCGCGACCGCGCCCGGCGCGCGCACGTGGCCGAGGAGGCCCGGAAGGAGCAGGGCGAGCTCGACGAGCTGGCCACGCGCCGCGCGGCCCGCGCACGGTCCGGGGCCGGGAAGGGCGCCGCGGCGTGAGCATGGTCGACGCCATCGGGCGCGTGAGCGAGATCCAGTCGCTGGTCGCGAGCATCGCCGCCGGCGGCGCCACGCAGGCGGCGTCCGCCGCCGATGCGTCCTCCACCACGGACTTCTCCGGAAGCCTCGACGCGGCGACCGCCGCGCGGACGACCCCGTCCGCCACCGCCGCGTCCGCCGCGCTTCCCACCGGCCTCACCACGGGGAGCACGCCCGCCCTGCCGTCCACGGGCGACGGGGCGGTCCCCGCGAACCTGCAGCCCCTCATCGCCGACGCCGCGAACGCGAACGGGCTCGACCCGGCCCTGGTCGCCGCCGTGACCCGCGCCGAGAGCGGATTCCGCGTGGACGCGGGCTCCCCGGCCGGTGCGCAGGGGCTCATGCAGCTCATGCCGAGCACCGCCGCGGGCCTCGGCGTGACCGACATTCACGACGCCGCTCAGAATCTGGGGGCCGGCAGCCGATACCTGAAGCAGCAGATCGAGAGGTTCGGCGACCTGCGCCTGGCACTTGCCGCGTACAACGCGGGGCCCGGCGCGGTGAGCCGGTACGGCGGGGTTCCGCCGTACGCCGAGACCCAGGCCTACGTGGACAGGGTGCTCGGCTACTACGAGCAGTACCGCGGCACGTCCGCGGCAACCGCCTGACATGGAGATGGTGCAAGGCAGATGATCAGCGCAACGCTCGGGCCGCCGCCGGCGGCCGCGGGCTCGGTGGGATCGGCGGAACCGCACTCCGAGGGCATCGAGCCCCGGGACGCGGACCACGCCGGTGGCGGGTTCTCCGCCAGGCTGCGAGATGCGGCCCACTCACCGCGACCGGCGGCCAAGGATGGCGCCCACACCAACGACACCGCAGCCGGACCCGCCGAAGGGGAGCTGCACCAGGCCACCGCCGAAGCCGGTGACCAGGACGAGAAGGTGACCGACGCCCCCGGGGCGCCGGCGACGGCGGCCGCGAAGGACGCCGCCGCGACCACCGAGGCCGCGGCCCCGGCCGGCACCCCGGTGCCCGCCCCGGTCACCGCCACCCCCGTGGCCGCCACGGCCGTGCCCGTCGCCACGACGGCGACCGGCGCTGCGACCGCGGCGACGCCGGCCGTGGCGACGTCCCCGGTCGCCGGCATCGTGGCGGTCACCGCCGCGACGGCCGCCGCCGTCACGGGAGCGGCTCCCGCCGCCACCGCGAACACCGCGACCGCGGCCGGTACCACCGCCGCGGCCGTCGGCACCACCGGCGACGTGCACGGCCTCGCGGCCGGCGCCCTGTCCGGGACGCCCGCCACCGCGAACACCGCCACGGCCACGGCGCCCGCCGCCGCGACCACCGCGGCACCGGCCACCACCCCCGCGGACCCGTCCGCGGCGACGGCCGTCCCCGCGGACCCCGCGGCGGCCGCACGGACCACGACCCAGGTGCGCGACGGCGGCGACGCCGCCTCCGGCCCCAGGCCGGCGGCGACGCTCACCATCACGCTCGCACCGATCACCCCCGACGCCGGCACCGCCGGCGCCCAGGCCGCCGTGCCGGGCGCCGCGCCGGGCGGGGCCGGCACGGAGGCCGGCAAACCCGCCCTCGCCATGCCGGCGCCGGGGACCGACGCCAAGGGCGCGACCCCGGCCCCGCCGGCGGCGACCGCCCAGGTCGACCCGTCGCTGGTGGGCGGTGCGCCCGCACCGTCCCACGGGACCGCGTCCACGGGCACGACCGGCACCGGCCATGCCGGCGCCGCGGGGGCCGCGCACGCGCAGGAGCTCGCGAAGGACCTGGGCATGCGCATGCACGTCTCCCTCCGCGAGGGCGGCAAGGAGGTGATGCTGTCGATGCGCCCGCCGGAGCTCGGCCACGTGGTCGTGCGCATGGTGATGCACGACGGCGTCCTCCAGGCGTACGTCATCGCCGACCGGCCCGAGGCCGCGCGGATGCTGGAGCAGGCCCTCCCGCACCTGGGCGAGGCCCTGTCCGAGCGCGGCTACACGCTCGAGGGCATGGACATCTCGTACCAGCAGCAGGCCCATGAGCGTCCCGCGACCGCCATGGACGGCGGACGCGGGACGCGCGGGCTCACCCTCGACGACGAGACCCCCGCCGCCGACGTGCCCGTCGGCGCGGCCGCGGGGTCCCGTGCCACCGCCGGCACCGGCCGGCTCGACCTGCTCGCCTAGGAGTCCACCATGGCAACACCCGCACAAGCGTCGGCGGTCACCGGGGCCTTCCAGGCCCAGCAGGCCCAGCGCGCCACCACCAAGACCGCCGGTGACCTGTTCAGCAGCGAGACGTTCCTCAAGCTGGTCGGCGCCCAGATGAAGTCGCAGAACCCCCTGGAGCCGATGAAGGACACCGAGTTCATCGCCCAGATGAGCCAGTTCTCGAGCCTGGAGCAGATCACCAAGCTCAACACCACGATGACCTCGCTCGGGCTGGCGCTGCAGCTCACCCAGGGGTCCGCGATGGTCGGGAAGACCGTGAGCTACCTGCCCGAGGGCGCCACCGTGCCGGTTCGCGGCACCGTGGACCGCGTCACGATCGGGAACGGCGGCAAGGACATGCAGCTCGTCGTCGGGGGCGTGCAGGTGAGCCCCGCCCAGGTGGTCGAGGTCGCCGGGTCATGAGCCCGCTCGACCCCACGATCCGCGGCGTCGGGGCACCGCGCCCCGCCGAGCGCACCGGTCCCGCCGCTCCCGCACGGGGCACGGGGCAGGCCGGCGCCCCCGGATTCGACGCCCTCCTCGCCAGCCGCCTGAAGGAGGCGGCGCCGCAGCAGGGCGAGGCCCTGCGGTGGAGCGCGCACGCGCGGGACCGTCTCGCGCAGCGGGGCATCCAGGTCACCCCGGAGGTGGCCGACCGGCTCCAGGACGCCGTCGGGCGCGCCGCGGCCAAGGGCGCGCGCGAGGCACTGGTGATGGTGGACGACACCGCGTTCGTGGTGTCGGTGAAGAACCGCGTGGTCATCACGGCGGTCGACAAGGAGGGCATGAAGAACCAGGTCTTCACGAACATCGACAGTGCGGTGCTGGCGCCGTAGCCGGCACCCGGACAACGAACCGACACACGAACGTACGGATGATGCTGGCGGTCGGTCTGGACCTCACCGGAGGGGGGTCGGCCGCCACCTGGAAAGGAATCCCACCACCATGATGCGCTCCATGTTCTCGGCCGTCTCCGGTCTGAGGAACCACCAGACGATGATGGACACCATCGCGTCGAACATCTCGAACGTGAACACCTTCGGCTACAAGTCCGAGCGGGTCACGTTCAAGGACGCCCTGTACCAGAACCTGCAGGGTGCCTCGGCGCCCGTCGCGGGCGGCGTCGGCGGCACCAACGGCCGTCAGATCGGCCTGGGCATGGGTCTGAACAGCGTGGACCAGCTCATGACGCAGGGCACCACCCAGAGCACCGGCGTGGTCACCGACATGATGATCAACGGCGACGGCTTCTTCCGCGTCGCGGCCGCCGGGGCCACCTGGGGCGGCGCGGGCGGCAACGACCTGGGCGCCGGTGCCGGCGAGCTCTACACCCGCGCCGGGAACTTCTCGTTCGACTCCGCCGGGCACCTGGTGACCACGGGCGGCAACTACGTGCTCGGGACCGTCGCGGCCACCGGCAACGCCGGCCGCCTGCAGGTGAACCCGGCCACCACCGCCGCCATCAACGTGGACTCCGCGGGTGTCGTGACCGCCGTGGACGCCGCGGGCGCCGCCACCGTCATCGGCACGATCAGCCTTGCGAAGTTCCCGAACCCGGCCGGCCTGGACCGCATCGGCGGCAACATGTACCGGGAGTCGAACAACTCCGGCGCCCCCGTGAACGGCGCGCCGGGTGGCCCCGCCGGCCACGGCACCGTCACGCCCGGCGCGCTCGAGATGAGCAACGTCGACCTGGCGCTCGAGTTCACGAACATGATCATCGCCCAGCGCGGCTTCCAGGCGAACAGCCGGGCCATCAGCACCAGCGACGACATGCTCCAGGAGCTCGTGAACCTGAAGCGCTAACCGGCTGTGACCCCCGGGCGCGGGCCGCCGCGCCCGGGGTGCGAGGCGGGATGTCGAGCGACGACCCGTGTCCTCAATCGAGGCCCACCGGTATCCGATATCGAAGGCGAGAACGGAGTCGCCTTCGGGTGCCCCACGGGTTCAGGAGGAACCAGCGTGATCACCCTTCACAAGCTCAACGGGGAGCCCGTCGTCCTGAACGCGGAGCTCATCGAAACCGTCGAGTCCACCCCGGACACCCTCATCACCCTGATCGACCGCCGCCGCCTGATGGTGGGGGAGAGCGTGGGTGAGGTCGTGGAACGGGTCATCGACTACCGCCACATGATCGGCAACATGCCCCGCGCGGCGGCCCTGATCGCCGGGATCCACGCGCGCGCATCGGCCGACGGTCACGAGGACGAGGACTGACCCCGTGACCCGTACGTCAGCAACTGAGAGGGGGGGCGGCGCGAGATGAGCGCACTCGTCGGCATCGGTATGGCCATCGTGCTCATCATCGTCGGCATGATCCTCAAGGGCGGCACCATCGCCAGCATCATCAGCCCGCCGGCCTTCGTCATGGTGATGGGCGCCACGTTCGGCGTGATGATGGCCAGCTCCGGCATGGGCACCGTCGGGATGATGATGAAGCTCTCCCTGGGCTCCGGCATGAAGGACCCGCCGGAGAACCGCCCGGAGACCATCACCACCCTGGTGGCGTTCAGCGAGAAGGCCCGGCGCGAGGGCCTCCTGGCGCTGGAGGCCGACGCCCAGGAGCTTGAGGACGAGTACCTCAAGAAGGGCATCCGCCTCGTGGTGGACGGCACCGACCCGGAGCTCGTGAAGGACATCCTCGAGACCGAGCTCGCCCAGACCGAGACGCGCCACCGCGTCAACCAGCAGATCTTCAAGAACGGCGGCGCGTTCGCCCCGACCATCGGCATCCTCGCGACCGTGCTCTCGCTCATCGGCGTGCTCAAGCACCTCGACCAGCCGGACACGCTCGGCCCGAAGATCTCCGCCGCGTTCCTCGCCACCTTCTACGGCGTGGCGGCCGCGAACGTCTACTTCTACCCGATGGGCAACCACCTGGCGCGCCACACCGCCGCGGAGGTCGCCCTGAAGGAGCTGATCATCGAGGGCATCCTGTCGATCCAGAGCGGTGACAACCCCCGGGTGCTCGCCGAGAAGCTCTGGGCGTTCGTGCCGCCGGCCCTCCGCACGCCCGACGAGGGTGGTGCCGGGGCGGACGAGGAACGGGCGGCGGCCTAGGCCATGGCGAAGCGCAAGAAACACCACGAGGAGCACCCCGATGAGCGCTGGCTCATCACCTACGCCGACGTGCTCACCCTCATGTTCGTGCTGTTCATGGTGCTGTTCTCCATCTCGGTGGTGAACACCGGGAAGTTCGAGCAGCTCAAGGAGTCGCTGGCCAAGGGCTTCTCCCCGGGAATCCTCGACGGGGGCGAGAGCGTGATGGAGCAGGGCCCCAACGACGAGGCCTCACCCGTGTCGAACGCGCCGGTCGGGCTCGTGGACGTCCAGATCCCCGGTCCGCTCGGCACCACGCTCGCCGCCGACGGCACCTCCACCGAGCAGGCGCTGGAGACGGCGCAGCTCGAGGACGCCCAGAGCACGGTCGAGGCGGCGGTGAAGAAGGAGGGCCTCGGCGACCAGGTGACCACCACCGTCGACGAGCGGGGCCTGGTGATCCGCCTCAAGACGGAGCCGTTCCTGTTCCAGCCGGGCTCCGCCGCGCTCAGCCCGCGGGCCACGCGCCTGCTGGCGCCCATCACGGCGACCGTGGCGAAGCTGCAGAACCCGGTGCAGGTGGAGGGCCACACGGACTCGACGCCCATCAGCACCGCCCAGTTCCCGTCGAACCTCGAGCTGGGCGCCGGCCGCTCCTGCGCGGTGCTGCGCGTCATGTGGACGTACAAGCTGCCGCCGTCGCGCACCAAGTGCACCAGCTACGGGGCGCTCTACCCGATCGCATCCAACGACACCGCCGCCGGGCGCGCGAAGAACCGCCGCGTCGAGATCCTGGTGCTGCGCCTCCAGGGCACGTCCGAGACCCCGGGCGCCCTCGGCGGCTAGCCCGCCGCCACACGAACCTCACGCACGACCGGAAAGGACTCCGTCCCGATGAAGAAGATCATCATGATCGCCGCCCCGGTGATCCTGATCCTGGCGGTCGTCGGCTTCATGTTCCTGAAGCCCAAGCCGCCGCCGCCCGACGAGAAGGCGCTCGCGAAGGAGCATGGCGTGACCTACGCCATGCAGGAGCCCTTCGTGGTGAACCTGGCGGACACCGACGCCCGTCGCTTCGCGAAGGTGGGCGTGGCCCTCGGCGTGTCGAAGCTGTCGATGGCGCTCGTGCCGGCGGACGCCCACTCCAAGAACCCGGTGCCGCTGGAGATGGAGCCCGAGATCCGGGACATCATCATCGCCGCGCTGCAGGAGAAGACCGGTGAGGAGCTGAGCCACAAGTCGGGCCGGGACGAGGTGAAGGAGACGATCATCAAGGACGTGAACAAGCACACGGAGCTGAAGATCATCGAGGTGTACTACACGGAGTTCGCCATCCAGTAGGACGGCGGCTCAGGCGCCCAGGTGGGGCTCCGGCGACAGCTCGATGTGGATCACGGTCCCGTCGCCGCCGGAGCGCACCACCACGACGTCCATGAGCTGACGCACGATCCACAGGCCGCGGCCGCGGTGGTCGTGCGGCGAGGGCGGGTGGCGGCGGTACACCTCGCGGTGGTCGAGGCCGCCGCCGGTGTCCCGTACCTCCATCACCAGGCGGCCGTCGCCCCAGGCCTCCACCTCCACCGGCGGCGCGCCGTGCTCCTGGGCGTTGGCGATGAGCTCTGCGATCGCCAGGGTCACGTCGTTGGCGCGCTCGCCGAAGCCGGCCTGGGAGGCGAGGTCGTGCAGTCGGTCGCGCAGTGCGATGACCCCGGCGGGATCGCCCGGGACGACCTCCTGGAGATGGAGGACCGGGTCGCGCGGGTCGTGCGCGTGGTGCGATGGGTCCATGAGCGGTGATGGTCCGGCGGGGGTCGGTACGCCAGCGCATTAGAGCACGCCGGGGCATGCGCGGCCGCCGGACACCCGGGCAGCGACCCCGGCCGCTCAACTTCGACGGGGCACGGTCGATGAGAGGGGCGTGTCGGACGTCCTCTCGCAAGCCGAGATCGACGCGCTGCTGTCTGCTATCTCCAGCGGCGACCTGGATGCTGCCGCCATCCAGGACGAACCGCTGGAGGTGCAGGTCAAGCCGTTCGACTTCGAGCGCCCAAGCAAGTTCTCAAAGGACCAGCTGCGTACGCTGGAGATGCTGCACGAGACGTTCTGCCGTCTCGCGCAGAACCAGCTGTCCGCGCAGCTGCGGACCCTCGTGGAGATCACCGTGGTCGGAGCCGACCAGGTGAACTACGGGGAGTTCGTGCGCTCGATGCCGTTCCCGACGCTCATCAACATCGTGTCGATGGAGCCGCTGGAGGGCAGCGCCCTCCTGGAGGTGAACCTCCCGCTGACCCTGTCGATCATCGACCGCCTCGTGGGCGGCCCCGGTGTCTACAAGGGACGCGCCAGGGAGCTCACCGAGATCGAGATCGCACTGGCGCGGGGCCTCACCGACATCCTGCTCGACGGCCTCACCGAGAGCTGGAATACGGTCACACCGCTTGAGTTCAAGTACGAGGCGGCCGAGATGAACCCGCAGTTCGCCCAGGTGGCGGCTCCGGGAGACATCGCTGTGCTCATCAGTTTCGAGATGCGGGTCGGTTCGTCCAGCGGGATGCTGCACCTCTGCGTGCCGCACATCATGCTGGAGCCGGTGCTGGGCGGCCTGTCCGCCCAGAGCTACTACTCGAGCAAGCGCGGGGAGCCGTCGGCGGACCTCCGCCAGGCCATCGTCTCGGAGCTCGGCGCCGTGGCGGTGCCGGTGAGCGTCGAGCTCGGAAGCACCCACCTTCACGTCGGCGATCTCCTGGCGCTCGCGCCGGGGGACGTCATCCCCCTCGACATGACCCCCGGGACCGACGTGTTCGTTCGCGTCGGTGACCGGGGCACGTTTCTCGGGCAGCCCGGTACGCGTGGCAAGCGCCTCGCCGTGCAGATCACCCGGCAGATCGACGAGCCCATGCAAGGAGCGCGCTCATGAGCGGTGACAGCCTCTCCCAGGAGCAGATCGACGCTCTCCTGAAGGGCGCGGCCGACAACCCGCCCGCCGAGGAGCCCACCGCCGACGCCGAGCAGGACGCCCCCGAGGCCGACGCCGGCGACGCCGCCGTGGCCGAAGGGCCCGTCGCCGAGGAGCCCGTCGCCGAGGAAGCCGTGGCCGACGAGTCCGTCGCCGAGGAGCCCGTGGCGGAGGAGCCCGTGGCCGACGACGGGCCCGCGCCCACGTCGCCCGCCGACGGCGGGCTCGCCGACCGCTTCCCGGAGCTGCTGTCGGGCGAGGAGCGCGACATCCTCGGGGAGATCGGCAACATCTGCATGGCGAGCGCCGCGACGACGCTCAGCACGCTGCTGGGCCACCAGGTGCTCATCACCACGCCCACGGTCATCGTCACCACCGAGCACGACGTGGTGGACACCTACCAGCGCCCCGCCGCGCTGGTGCGCATCAACTACACCGACGGCCTGTCGGGCTCCAACGTCTTCGTGATCTCCACCAGCGACGCGTCCGTGGTCGCCGACCTCATGATGGGCGGCTCCGGCACGGCGAGCGACGAGATCGACGAGATCCACGCCTCCGCCGTCGGCGAGGCGATGAACCAGATGATGGGCGCGTCCGCCACCTCCATGGCGAACATGCTCGGGATGCGCGTGGACATCAGCGCGCCGGACGTCCAGATCCTCGACCTGTCCGAGGCGGACGCCGCGATCGGCCTGGTGAACCGCGACGATCCCATGGTCTGCGCCAGCTTCGACCTGCAGGTCGGCGACCTGCTGTCGACGACGCTCATGCAGCTCATGCCCATCGAGTTCGCGAAGGACCTGGTGAACAGCCTCATGTCGCACGGCGCGGGCGGGGAACCGCCCGCCCCGGAGCCCGAGGCGGCGCCGGTCGCGGCGGACGTCCCTGCACCGCCTCCCGCGGCGGAGCCGGTGGCCGACCCCGTCCCGGTGGCGGCCGCGCCGCCGCCGCAGCCGGCGATGGCGCAGGCCGCCGCGACGATCCAGGAGCGCCCCGACGTGGTGGCGCAGCCCGCCGCGTTCCCCAGCCTGGGGGACGGCGCCGGGTCGAGCGTGCCCGGCGACATCGGGCTGCTCATGGACGTCCCGCTGCAGGTGAGCGTGGAGCTCGGCAGGACGGAGCTCCGCATCCGCAACGTCCTGGAGCTCGTCCCCGGGTCGATCATCGAGCTCGACCGCCTCGCGGGGGAGCCCGTGGACGTGCTGGTGAACGGCAAGCAGATCGCACGCGGTGAGGTCGTGGTCATCGACGAGGAGTTCGGGATCCGCATCACCGACATCGCGAGCCAGGCGAACCGCCTGCGGGGGCTCGCGGACTGACCCGACGGGGTGCCCGCATCGGCTCCCGGAGGGTCAACCCTCCGGCCCAGATGCCGATACGAAGCACCGGAACACTTCGCTTCACGACGACGAGGTCGACATGCCCTCAGTGCTCATCGCTGACGACGCCGCGTTCATGCGGATGATGATCAAGAACATCCTCACGGAGGCTGGCTACGAGATCGCCGGTGAGGCCGAGAACGGCGCCGTCGCCGTTGCGAAGTACAAGGAGCTCAAGCCGGATCTCACGACCATGGACATCACCATGCCGGAGATGGACGGCCTGCAGGCCCTCAAGGAGATCCGCTCGGCCGACCCGAGCGCCCGCGTGGTGATGTGCTCGGCGATGGGCCAGCAGTCCATGGTGATCGAGAGCATCCAGGCGGGCGCGAAGGACTTCATCGTGAAGCCCTTCCAGCCCGACCGCGTGCTCGAGGCCATCCAGAAGGCGCTCACCTAGGCCCCAGCGCCTCTCCGGCCGGGCCACGGGCCCGGCCGGCACACGCCGTTGCCGATCGATCATCCGGCACGGCAGGGATGCCTCCACCTCAGGCGCCGGACGCGCCGTGCCCACCGCGCCACCGCGTGCGCGGCGGCGTGGCTCGCCGTCCTGTGCGCGCCCGTCGTTGCCGCGGCGGCGAAGACGACCACGAAGGCCGCGGTCCCGGTCGACCCCACCGAGCGGCAGCAGCTGCCTCCGGCGACGGGCAGCAACGGCACCGACGTGGCGTCGGGCATGGGCGGCACGATGCTCCGCCTCGCCCTGGGCCTCGTCATCGTGGTGGGCCTCATCGCGGGCGTCTACTTCCTCATGAAGCGGATGCAGCGGGGCCGCATGCCCGGCTTCGGCGGCGGCGCCGCCGACGACCTGGTGGACGTCGTCTCCACCACGCCGCTCGGCCCGAACCGCTTCCTGCACCTCATCCGGGTCGGGGAGGAGCTCATCCTGGTGGGCGCCACCGAGCAGTCCGTCACGCCCGTCGCCCGCATCGGCGGCGAGGACGCGGTGGGGATGCTCGGCGAGAACGCGGACGTGCAGGCCGCCACCGACGCGTTCCGCGCCGCCCAGGCCCGCACCGGCACGGACCCGCGCGTGCGCGCCGCGGCGACCGCCGAGCAGGCGTCCCTGGTGGAGCGCCTGCGGGCCCTCACCACCCGGAAGTAGCCGTGCGCCGCTTCCAGCCCCTGCCGCAGTCCGGCCCGGCCGCGCTGCCCGACCTGCGCACGCGCCTCATGGAGGCCCTGCCGCGGGAGTCCGAGCGCCGGTCGCTGCGGTGGCTGGTGCGCGGCATGCTCGTCGCCCCGGTCATCCTCGCGCTGATGTGCGTGGTGTGGCCGGCGCGCCTGTCCGCGCAGACGCCGGGCATCAGCGTCGACCTGGGCACCGACGCGGGCAACACCTCCAGCACCCTGCAGCTGCTGGCGTTGCTCACGGTGCTGAGCCTGGCCCCGTCGATCGTGATCATGATGACCTCGTTCACGCGGATCATCATCGTGCTGGGCTTCGTGCGGAACGCCCTGGGCACCCAGCAGATCCCGCCGAACCAGGTGCTCGTCGGCATCGCGCTGTTCCTCACGGTGTTCGTGATGACGCCGACGTTCAACCAGATCAACGACCAGGCCCTGCAGCCGCTCATCGAACAGCGCATCGACGAGGCCACGGCCGTGAACCGGGCGCAGGCGCCCATCCGCCAGTTCATGTTCGACCAGATGAGCGACGACTCCACCGAGATCCAGCTGTTCATGGACATGGCGGGGGAGGAGCAGCCGAAGACCCGCGCGGACGTGCCGACCCGCGTGCTCATCCCGGCGTTCGTGCTCAGCGAGGTGAAGAAGGCCTTCGAGATCGGCTTCCTGATCTTCATCCCGTTCCTGATCATCGACATCGTGATCGCCTCGACGGTGATGAGCATGGGCATGGTGATGCTGCCACCGACGGTCATCTCACTGCCGTTCAAGATCCTGCTGTTCGTGCTGGTCGACGGCTGGAGCCTGGTCGCCGAGTCCCTCGTCCGCGGCTTCAACACCTAGGGCCGGCGCGGCGTGGACCAGTCTCAGATCATCACGATCGGCGCCCGCGCGATGTGGGTCGCGATGGAGCTGTCGCTGCCGGTGCTCGCGGCGAGTCTGGTGGTGGGCCTCATGGTGTCGGTGTTCCAGGCCGTCACCCAGCTGCAGGAGCCCACCCTCACGTTCATCCCGAAGATCCTGGCGGTGGTCGTGGTGGTGGTGTTCGCCGGCCCGTGGATGATGAACACGCTGCTGGACTACACCCATGAGCTGTTCACGCTGATGGAGGAGGTCGGTCGCTCCACCGGGTCGAGCGGGCCGTGAACGGGGGCGGCGACCTCCTGGAGGTCATCACCACCCTCCAGGCCAACGCCCTGCTGTTCGGCCTCATGCTGGTGCGCGTGACCGCGATGTTCGCGTCGGCCCCGGTGCTGGGGTCGCGCTCCATGCCGATGCGGGTGCGCGCCGGCCTCGCGGTGATCGTGACCCTCTCCAGCCTCCCGCTGGTCGCCGACGGCAGCCACCACATCCCCCAGAGCACCGTCGCGTACGTGCTGCTCGCGGGGAAGGAGGTGCTCATCGGCGTGATGATCGGCTTCATCGCCCAGACGGTGTTCGCCGCCGTGCAGCTGGCCGGGTCGTACATCGACACCGGCGCGGGCTTCGCGATCGCCCAGACGATCGACCCCACCTCGAACATCAACCTCACGCTGCTGGGCCGGGTCTACAGCCTGCTGGCGACCACCGCGTTCATCGCGATCGGCGGCCACCTCTGGCTCGTGAAGGCCGTGGTCGCGTCGTTCGCGCTCACGCCGCCCACGGAGCTGCCCAACACCATCGCCATGACCCAGGGCGTGCTGGTGCGTGCCGACGACCTGTTCATCATCTCCCTCCAGATCGCCGCGCCCCTCATGGCGGCGCTGCTGATCACCGATGTTGCACTTGGGATCATGTCCCGCGCCGCACCGCAGATGAACGTGTTCATCGTCGGTCTGCCGGTGAAGGTCGGCGTCGCGCTCGTCGGCTCGGCGGTCCTGCTCCCCGCGTTCGCCACCCTCCTGAACGGACTGTCCAGCCAGATGATCGAGGACCTCTCCCACATCCTCCAGGCCACGGGAGGCGGCTGATGCCCCCCAAGGCCCGTGTGCTGATCTGCGACGACTCGCCGCTCATGCGGCGGGTGCTCAGCGACCTGCTGACCGACGGCGGCCTGGAGGTCGTCGCGCAGGTCAGCGACGGCGCCGACCTGGTCGCCGGCGTGCAGCGGCACACGCCCGATGTGGTGACCCTCGACGTGGAGATGCCCCGCAAGGACGGCCTGTCGGCCCTCGCGGACCTCATGAAGGCGCAGCCGACGCCGGTGATCATGTGCTCCACCCTCACGGGCAAGGGCGCACGGGAGTCGGTGAAGGCGCTGCAGCTGGGCGCGGTGGACGTGGTCCAGAAGCCCGCGCTGCGCCTCACCCCGTCGGCGTGGGGACCCACGCGGGACGAGCTGGTCGCGAAGGTCCGGGAGGCGGCGATGGCGAAGGTGCGGGCGATCCGCCCGGCGCCGTCGCGTCCGGCCGCGGTGGGGCGTCCCGCCCCGGCCCCGGCGGCCGCCCCGCCGGTGAGCGCCGACCTGGCGGCCCGTGCCCGCGGCACCGGCAGCCCGCTGGTCATCATCGCGACGAGCACCGGCGGCCCGCGCGCCCTGCACGAGGTCGTACCGCGGCTGCCCGGCGAGCTGGGCTGCGGCGTGCTGATCGTGCAGCACATGCCCGTGGGCTTCACCAAGACGCTGGCGGAGCGGCTGGACTCCGAGTCGGCGCTCACGGTGCGCGAGGCGCGCCCCACCGACAGGATCACCCCGGACGTCGCGCTGGTCGCGCCGGCCGGCTCGCACCTGGAGGTGTCGGCGATCGGCGCGACGCGCCTGTCCGACGCCCCGCCCATCGGGAACCTCAAGCCCCGGGCGGACATCACCATCAGCTCCGCCGCGAAGGTGTACGGCAGCAAGGTGCTGCTGGTGGTCCTCACCGGCATGGGCAACGACGGGGAGCTCGGCGCCCGCGACCTGAAGCAGGTGGGCGGCCGCATCCTCTCCGAGGACGAGCGGACCTGCGTGATCTACGGCATGCCCCGCGCCGTGAAGGAGGCGGGACTGTCGGACGGCGTCGTGCCGCTCGACGTGATGCCGCTGGCCATCGTGGAGACCATCGCCGCCTGGGGGCGGACGAGGAAGGCCGCCTGACGCACCCTTCCGCCGGCCGGCCGCCCTCCGCGCCCGGCCGGCCACCGGTTCGTGCAACCCTCCGGCGGTGACCGGCGGAGCAGGGGCATGAACCCACCCACCGACGAGCAGCTCCTGGCCCGTTCCGGCAGGGACCCCGAGGCGTTCGGGAACCTGGTGGACCGGCATTCGGGCGCGCTGCACCGCTACGTCGCGCGCCGGCTGGGGCCGGAGGACGCCGAGGACCTCGTGAGCGAGGTGTTCGTGACGGCGCACCGCATGCGGGACCGCTTCGACCCCGGCCGCGGCGCCGTGCGACCCTGGCTGTTCGGCATCGCGACGAACCTGGTGCACCGGCACCGCCGCGCCGAAGCGCGGCGCCTGGAGGCCCTGGCCCGCCTGGCCGGCCGGGCCGCCGCCGACCCGGACGAGCCGGAGCCCCGCACCGCCGCCGAGCGCGCCGCCCTGGCGGCGGCCCTGCGGCGCATGAGGACCGAGCACCGCGACGCCCTGTTCCTGCACGCCGTCGCGGGACTCACCATCGACGAGATCGGCGCCGCCATGGGCGCGCCCGCAGGCACCGTGAAGGCCTGGCTGCACCGGGCCCGCGCGGTCGGCGCGGAGCACCTGACACACACGACGACGGAGGGGACGCGATGACCCGCACCGACGACCTGCTGCGCGACCTCACCGCCGACGTCGCGGACGTCACGCCGCTCGCGCGGGCCCGCATGCGGGCCGAGGTGATGCGCCGCATCGCCCCGCCGCCGCGGCCGGCATGGCGCCGCCCGCGCCGGCTCGTGCCCGTCGCGGTCGCGGGGGCGGTCGCGGCCGTGGCCGCCGCGGCCCTGGTGGTGAACACCGGGGGCTCCGGACCGTCGCTGGTGCAACGCGCCGCCGCGGCGGTCGCGCCGCCGGGCGAGGTGCTGTCCATCACCGCCCGCTTCGGTGACTCGGAGGGCGTCGCCCCCGGCGTGGCGATGCACGACTGGACCCTGGCCGGCGCCGACGGGTCGTTGCGGATGCGCCGGTTCATCAGCAGCGCGCCACCCGACCGCGCCCCGGACGACGAGGACACGGTGGTGGAGATCGACGCCGCGGGGCGGGTCGTGACGGCCGCGAGCTGGATTCCGGATGGCCGCCTGCGGCTGGGGCTGGAGCGCGCCGTCGAGCCCTATGTGACCTCCTGGGTGGGCATCCTCCGGAACGCGTACCGCACGGGTGCGCTCCGGGACGCGGGCAGGGAGGACGGGGTCCGCGTGCTCGCCGGGAGGGTGCCGATCATGGACGAGGAGCTTGACCCCGGCTGCACCGGGGAGCAGCGCGTCGGCCTGGACGGCGCGTCGTTCGAGCCGCGGTGGCTCGCCACGGTGACCACCTGCGAGGGGAAGCCGCCCGCCGAGACCGCCCGCGTCACGTTCACCGTCGAGCGCCTGCCCGCGACGCCGGCGAACCTGGAGCTCCTGCGCATCGGCCCGTGGCCGGTGACGGAGGCGTACCGCATGGACCCGGACACCGAACGGGAGACCCCCGTCCCGGTGGCCGTGGCCCGGCGCGAGGCGGGGATGGACTGAAAACCCGCCCGAACCGCCGGGCGTGCCGTTGAGCATTCGCGCGGGGACGCCGATCTAAGGGACATGAGCCTCGACATCGCCTCCCCGCGCCGCTCTTCGGAGGCGGCGCCCCAGCCCGACTACACGCGCTTCTGCCAGGGCATCAAGTCCCTCACCGGGATCGACCTGGGCCAGTACCGGCCCGCCCAGATGGAGCGCCGCCTGCGGACGTTCGCCGAGCGCAACGGCTGCAGGGACCTCGACGCGTACCTCCTCACCCTGAAGGCCGACAAGGTCGCGCTCGACGGGTTCCTGGACCGCATGACGATCAACGTCTCCGAGCTGTTCCGGAACCCCGAGCGGTTCCAGGAGCTGGAGAAGAACATCCTCCCGGATCTCCTGCAGCAGCACCCCCGCGGCCTGAAGGTGTGGAGCGCCGGCTGCTCGTACGGGGCGGAGGTGTACTCGCTGCTCATCCTCGCGAGGGAGCTGGCGCCCCGCGCCACGCACGAGTTCCACGCGTACGACCTGGACGAGCGCGTGCTGGCCCGCGCCCGGGAGGGTGTCTTCGCGCCCTCCGACATGCGCAACGTGAGCCCGGAGCGGCGCACCAGGTGGTTCACCGAGGAGCAGGGCCCCGGCGGTCCCCAGTGGCGGGCGAAGGACGAGCTGCGCCGCGGCATCCAGTTCAAGCGGTTCGACCTGCTGAAGGACCGGTTCCCCACCGGGTTCGACCTCATCGCGTGCCGGAACGTCGTCATCTACTTCAACGACGACGCGAAGGACGTCCTGTACCGGAGGTTCCTGGACGCCCTCGTCCCCGGTGGCGTGCTCTTCGTCGGCTCGACGGAGCGCATCAACGGGTCCGAGGCGATGGGGTGGGAGAAGGCGGGGACCTTCTTCTACGGTCGTCCCGGCTGACGCGCGGTCAGGCGGCGGCCGCGGTGGCGGTGCGGCGTCCCGTGCGGGATGCCTCGCCGCGCCGCACCATCCGCAGGGCCCACCAGCAGGCCGTGCCGATGGTCTCCGCGAGCTCCTGCACCATGAACAGGCGGGTGCTCTGCAGCACCTGCGCGTCGAGCGCGCCGGCCGAGACGTTCACGGTCGCGGTGATCGAGATCTCGCCCACCTCCGGCAGCGCCTTCCCGACGCCCTGGCCGGGCTTCAGCCCGCCGGGGCGGAGCGTGATGGTGCCCACGTTCTGGGACGCGCCGAGGGCGGCGTCCACCGCGATCACCAGCGGCCTCGGGTCGGCCGTGGCGAGCGGTCCGAGGCGCTCCGCGAGGTTCAGGGCGTGGAGGGGTTCCTCGAGGGTCCCGATGACGGACCCGGCACCGGCGCCGAGCCGGCGCAGGCGCTGCCCCACCAGGGGGCCGAGCGCGTCCCCGGTGGACCTGTCGGTGCCGATGCAGGCGAACACGACGTCGCGCTCCATCGCTCCGTTCAGGGTGAGGGCCCGCTCCAGGGCGGAGCTGAGGGTGATGAGCGCGGCCGGGTCCGTGCCGCGGAGGTTGAGCGTCGAGTCCATGACTAAAGCCTGCCCCTGGATCGTCGATGACGGTCACGAGCAGGGTAGGAGCGCCGAGGGTGCCTCAGGAACTGCCCATGCGACTAGTGCGGCACCGGTGCCGGGCGGCATGCCCGGACCTTCGGTCCGCTGAGAAGACCAGGGGGCGAACCGGTGGACATGCAGGAGTACCTCGGCCTCTTCCTCGACGAGAGTCGTGAGAACCTCCAGGCCCTGAACGCCTCGATCCTGGATCTCGAGCGGGAACCCGATGATCCCATCGAGGCGCTGAACACGATCTTCCGCGTGGCGCACTCCCTCAAGGGGATGAGCGCGACGATGGGCTTCGAGCGCATGGCGGGCCTGACGCACCGCATGGAGGAGGTGCTCTCCAAGCTCCGTGACGGCCATGCCCCGGTCACCACGGACGTCACCGACGTGCTGTTCGCCTGTCTGGACACGCTGGAGGGCATGGTGAACGACATCGGCGATGGCGGTGACGGCGCGGCCGACACCACCCCGCTGATGGGCCGCCTCGCCGCGATCCTCTCCGGGGAGGCGCTCGCCGGCGCCCAGGCCGCCGCCACCGCCGCCCCGCCCGCGGAGGCTCCCGCCGCGCCGGCCCCGGCCGCGGCGCCCGTGGAGGCCGCCGACGCCGAGGCCGTTGCGGAGGGGATCTCCGAGTACGAGGCGATGGTGATCGCCGAGGCCGCGGAGCGCGGCATGACGGTGCGCCGCCTGCACGTGACCCTCGAAGAGAACTGCATGCTGCGGGCCGCCCGCGCCTACATGGTCGTGCAGGAGCTGGAGACCATCGGCGAGATCATCAAGAGCGAGCCGTCCACCGAGGACCTGGAGCGCGAGGCCTTCGATCACGAGTTCACGATCTGGCTGGCGTCCGAGCGGGACGACGCCGACATCGTGGCCGCCGTGACCGGTGTGAGCGAGGTCGCGGCCTGCGCGGTGAACGCCGTCGAGGCCCCCGCCGCCGTCGGCGATCCGGACCCGGCGCCCGCCGTCGCCGAGGTCCCCGTCGCGGAGGCGCCCGAGCCGGCCGCCGAGGCCCCCGCCCCCGTGGCGGAGGAGGCCCCGAAGGCGGAGGCGAAGCCCGCCCCGCCCGCCGCCGACGGCGGCGCGAAGAAGGCGAAGGCCGCCCAGACCGTCCGGGTCGGCACCGACCGCCTGGACTCGCTGATGAACCTGATGGGCGAGATGGTGATCCATCGCACCCGGCTGTGGCAGCTGTCCTCCGACCACGACCTCGCGGACCTCCGCGGCGCCGTGGAGGAGATGACGCGGGTCACCAACGACCTGCAGAGCCTCATCATGCAGGTGCGCATGATGCCCGTGGAGGCCGTGTTCATGCGGTTCCCGCGGATGGTCCGCGACCTGGCGAACAGCCTCGGCAAGCAGCTCGAGCTCATCATCACGGGCGAGGACACGGAGCTGGACCGCACGGTCATCGACGAGCTCGGCGACCCGCTGGTCCACATGCTCCGCAACGCCGTGGACCACGGCCTGGAGGGCCCGGAGGAGCGCGTCGCCGCCGGCAAGGACCCGGTCGGCATCGTGCGGCTCACGGCCCGCCACGAGGGCAACAGCGTGGTCATCGAGGTGTCGGAGGACGGCCGCGGCCTGGACCCCGACGGGCTCCGGAACGCCGTGGTGAAGAAGGGCCTCATGACCCGCGCGGAGGTGGATTCCCTGTCGGACCGGGAGGCGCAGGAGCTCATCTTCCTGGCGGGCTTCTCGACGGCGGCGGTCACCACGGACGTGTCCGGCCGCGGTGTCGGGATGGACGCGGTCCGCGCGAAGATCAACGGCCTGAACGGCTCCGTGGAGATCCACAGCGAGCTCGGCAAGGGCAGCCGCTTCGTGATCCGCCTGCCGCTCACCCTGGCCATCATCCAGGCGCTGCTGGTGAAGGGCGCCGGCGAGGTGTACGCCCTGCCGCTGGAGGCGATCGAGGAGACGGTCGTGATCGACCGCACCGAGACCCGCCCGGTGGACGGCGTTGAGTGCATGGTGCTGCGGGACCACATCGTCCCGCTGGTGTCCCTCCGGGAGCGCCTCGGCCTGTACGGCATGGAGGAGGAGGGCGACAAGCACAGCGTCGTGGTCGTGAAGAGCGGCACGGCGCGCCTCGGGGTGGTCGTCGACGAGCTCGTCGGCCAGCAGGACGTCGTGATCAAGCACCTGCCCGAGTACCTCGGCGACGTCCGCGGTGTCGCGGGCGCCACGATCCTCGGCGACGGCTCCGTCGCCCTCATCGTGGACGTCGGGGCCCTCGGCGACCGCAGAGGAGTCGCCGCGTGAGCACCGAGACCCCCCGCCCGCAGGAGGAGACGGCCGCGACCGTCGCCCCCACGGACCTCGAGCACCTCGACGCGATGCAGCTCGACGCGCTGCGCGAGGTCGGCAACATCGGTGCCGGCACCGCCGCGTCGTCGCTGTCGCAGATGACGGGCCAGCCCATCGGCATGGCCGTGCCGCGCGTGTCGGTCCTGCCGGTCGAGGAGGTCCCGGACCGCGTCGGCGGCGAGGAGACGATCGTGGTCGCCGTGTACCTGCGGGTCCACGGTGACGCCCCCGGCCACATCGTGTTCGTCACCGCCGCGGAGACGGCCCACGAGGTGTGCCACCAGCTCATGGGCGGCATGGGCGCCGGCGAGCCCGGTCCCACCGGCTTCTCCGACATGGAGCTCTCCGCACTGCAGGAGATCGGGAACATCATGACCGGCTCCTACCTGCGGGCCCTCGCGGACCTCACGAAGCTGCACATGGAGCCCTCGCCGCCCGCCCTGGGCGTCGACATGACCGCGGCCCTGCTGTCCGCGGTGCTCGCGGAGGTCGCGATCCACTCCAGCATGGCGCTGCTCATCGAGACCGCGTTCGAGGAGGACGACATGCCGAACTTCGGCCACTTCGTCTACATCCCCGAGCCCGCCGCCCTCACCACCGTGCTGCGTGGGCTGGGCCTCGTCGCATGAGCACTCGGGCGACCCCCGCCGCCACGAGCGCGCGCACCACCTCCATCAAGGTCGGCCTCGGTCAGATCGCCGTCTCCAAGGACCCGGAGGACATCCTCGCGGCCCTCGGCCTGGGGTCGTGCATCGGCCTCACGATGTTCGATCCCGTCGCGAAGGTGGCGGGGATGGTCCACGTCATGCTCCCGGAGTCCGAGATCGCCCAGCGCCCCGGCCCGGAGGGCAAGTACGCCGACACCGCCATCCCCGCCCTCATCGCCCAGATCCGCCGCCTCGGCGGTGAGCCCAACCGGCTCGTCTGCAAGATGGCCGGCGGCGCCCAGATGTTCGGCAACGGCTCCGGCGGCGGCATGCTCAACATCGGCTCCCGCAACGCGATCGCCGTCCGCGCCGCCCTCCAGAGCGCCGGCCTGCGGCTCAAGTCCGCCCAGACGGGCGGCAACTTCGGCCGCACGCTGGAGATGCGCGTCGG
>JADLHW010000072.1 GCA_020848615.1 Thermoleophilia bacterium | reverse complement strand
GCGCGCTGGGCCTCGTCGGAGGCGTGGCGCGCGTCGTCGGCCTGGCGGCGGGCCTCCCGGGCGGCCTCCGCGTGGG
The DNA here is from genome assembly GCA_020848615.1 of Thermoleophilia bacterium. Lineage (GTDB taxonomy): Bacteria > Actinomycetota > Thermoleophilia > Miltoncostaeales > Miltoncostaeaceae. Next base: position 10,229 of record JADLHW010000072.1, on the reverse strand, counting down.
CGCGGTGGGTCTCGCGGGCGGTGGCGAGGCGCTCCTCGGCCTCCCGCACGGCGGTCTCGGCGAGCGCCGCGCGCTCGGCCGTCTCCGATGCGGCCCACTGGGCGTCGTCGCGGGCGGCGACGGCCGCCTCGCGTTCGGCGCGGTCGCGGTCCATCGACCGGCGGGACTGGAGGATGCGCTCCTCGGCGAGCTCGGCGCGGCCGGACAGCCGCTCACCGGCGGACCTGAGGCCGCGGGCGAGCTCCAGCGACGCCTCCCGGGCCGCCTCGGCCTCCGCGACGCCGAGGTTCGCCTCGTCGAGCACCCGGCGGGCCTCGGCGAGCTCCGCGTCGGCGGCGGTGACGCCCGTGGCGGTCTCCGCGAGCCGCCCGCGGGCGGCCGCGAGGGCGCGCGCCGCGGCGGCGGCCGACACGGCCGCGAGCCGCACGCGCCCGGCCTCGATCTGGGTCTCCATCTCCGCCGCCCGGACCGCCTGCGTGGCCTGGCGCGACAGCTGGGCGCGGCGCGCCTCCAGCTCCACCGCCAGGTCCCGCGCACGGTCGAGGCGCTCGGCGACCCGGTTGAGCTTGCTCTCGGCGCGGCGCCGGCGGCGCTTCTGCAGCGCCACGCCGGCGGCCTCCTCGATGACCGCCCGCAGCTCACCGGGCCGGGAGGCGCACACCGCCTCGACCTGCCCCTGCCGGATGACGGCCAGCGCGTCGGGCCCCAGGCCGATGGTCGCAAGCTCCTCGTGGATGTCCAGGAGGCGGCATCCCACCCCGTTGAGCCGGTAGGCGGCGTCCCCGGCGCGGGTCACGCGGCGGCTCACCTGGGTCTCGGCGGCGCGGTCCGCGCCGAGGGCCTCCTGGGTGAGGGTCATGGACACCTCCGCCAGGCCGGCGGGCTGCCGTCCCTCGCCGCCCGAGAACACGACCTCGCCCATGCCCGCGGCGCGGATCCGGGAGGCGCGCTGCTCCCCCATCGCCCAGACGATCGCCTCGGCGAGGTTGCTCTTGCCGGACCCGTTGGGCCCGACGATGACGTTCACGCCGGGACCGAGGTCCAGCGTGGCGTGCATCGCGAACGACTTGAACCCGCGGACCTCGAGGCGACGCAGCATCACGCTTCCTCCGGCATGGGGACGAGCACCCGCAGCGCGGCCGTCGCGGCCGCCTGCTCGGACGACTGCTTGCTGGGACCGCTGCCGGTGGACAGCTCCCGGCCGTCGACGACGACGCGGGAGGTGAACCGCCGCCGGTGCGGGGGTCCCTCGGTGGCGGCCAGCTCGTACCGCACCCGGCCGCCGTCGCGCTGGACGAGCTCCTGCAGCGAGGTCTTGGGGTCGCGGCGCCCGGGGACCGCCGCCGCGACGGGTCCCTCGAAGGCGGCGAGCACCGCGGCCTCGACGTCCTCCCGGGGCAGGTCGAGGTACCCGGCGCCGATGACCGCCTCGGCGAGCGCGGCCTCGACGCTCGCGCGGCCGCGGAGGGCCTTCCAGGCGTCGTCGTGCGGCGCCCGGCGGGCCATCTCGTCCGGCAGCCCGGCCGCGCGGGCCGCCTCGGCGCAGGCCGTCGTCGACACCACGTCCTGCCGCATCCACGCGAGGTCGCCCTCGCTGGCCGAGGGGTGGCGCCGCATGAGCTCGGCCGTCACCACGAGCTGCAGGACCGCATCGCCGAGCAGCTCGAGCCGCTCGTAGGAGTCCGCCCGCTTGCGCACCCACGACCGGTGGGAGAGGACCTGCGTACGCCGCGCCGGTGCCAGCCGGCCAAGAAGGCCGGCCAGCGGCGGCGTGCCGTGATCAGCCGGCGTGGGCGAGCACGAAGTCGACGGCGTTCCCGACGGTGGCGATCTTCTCCGCCTCCTCGTCCGGGATCTTGATCTTGAACCGGTCCTCCATCTCCATGATGAGCTCGACCAGGTCCAGTGAGTCGGCGTTGAGGTCCTCCTGGAAGGACGCCTCCTCCGTCACCTCTGAGGCATCGACGCCAAGCTGCTCCACGAGGATGGCGCGAACCTCCTCGACGACCTTCGCTCGGTCCAAGGTCTTCCCTTTCTGCAAACACGCCGAGAGCTGTACTGCCCACCGGCGGAGGAAACTAGCAACGGGGCCGGACGCCCCTGACCCCCTGTCAGTCCCCCGGGGGTCTGGGGATCCTACGCCGACGGAGCGGCGGCGGGGGTACCGAGCTCGGCGGCCAGCTGCTCGACCATGTCGTGCCGCACCCCGACGGCGGCGACGCGGATCGCGTTGGCGACGGCCGTGGGGTTGCTGGACCCGTGACCGATGACCGCCAGGCCCTGCACGCCCAAGAGGAACGCGCCGCCCACCGCGTCGGGGTCCAGCCGCTTGCGCATGCGCCGGATCGACCGCTTCACCAGCAGGCCGCCGATGCGGCCGGGCACGGTCTCGGTGACCGCGGCGCGCACCTCGGTGAGCAGGAACTGGGCGGCGGACTCGTACAGCTTGAGGGCGACGTTGCCCGTGAAGCCGTCGGTGACCACCACGCTGGCGGTGCCGCGCGGGATGTCCCGGCCCTCGACGTTGCCGATGAACCCGGCGGTGCCCTTCATGAGGTTGTGCGCGGCGATCACCAGCTCGCTGCCCCGCTCGGCCTCCTCGCCGATGGACAGCAGGCCCACCGTGGGGTGCTCGATCTCCAGCACGTCCTGGGCGAACACGCGGCCCATCACGCCGAACTGGGCGAGGTGCTCGGGCCGGGCGTCCGCGTTGGCGCCGGCGTCGATGAGCACGATGAACCCGGCGGCCGAGGGCAGCACCACCGCGATGCCGGGGCGCAGCACGCCGGGGATGCGCCGCATGTGCAGCGTCGCGGCGGCCATCATGGCGCCGGTGTGGCCCAGGGACACCGCCGCGGCGGCCCGGCCCTCGCGCACCAGGCGGCAGGACATCACCACCGAGCTGTCGGGCTTGGCGCGCACGGCGCGGGCGCCGTCCTCGCTGGAGTCGATCTTGTCGGGGGCGTGGACGAGCTCGAGGTGCGCCCGCGTCTGCTCGGGCAGCGCCTCCAGCATGGGCGCGAGCACGCGCTCGTCACCGACCAGCAGCACCCGGAGGTCCTGTCCGGCGGCCTCTGCGGCGCCCGAGACGGTCGCGTGGGGGGCGTTGTCGCCACCCATCGCGTCGAGGGCGACGACGGTGGGGCCCGCCGCGCTCATCCGCGGTTCATGTCGCGCGATCCCGTGAGGGAGGCGGCGTTAGTCGCGGATCTCCACCACCTGGCGGCCCCGGTACTGCCCGCAGACCCCGCACACGCGGTGCGGCCGCGTCGGCGCCCCGCAATGGGGGCAGCGCCCGATGCGGTCGGCCTCGATGGCGTGGGTGGCACGCCGCGTGTCGCGGCGCTGGCGGGAGGTCTTGCGCTTGGGGACGGCCATGTGGTTCCAGGGTCGAGGTTGCGGACCGACGCGGGAGGTTAGCAGGTCACTGCGGCGGGTTCTCCGGCGCGGCGTCGTCGTCGCGCAGGCGGCGGGCGAGATCCTCCAGCGCCCCCCACCGGGCGTCCCCGGGGGCCGGGGCGCGGCAGCCGCAGTCGCCGGCGTTCAGGTCCGCCCCGCAGGTGGGGCACAGGCCCGCGCAGTCCTCCCGGCACAGCACGGCGGCGGGCATGGCCTCCACCACCGCGTCCCGCGCCCAGGAGGCGACGTCCAGGACGCCCTGGTCCAGGTAGAGGCTGCTGAGCTCCGGGTCGTCCGATCCGTCCACCGACACCTCGGTGGCGTCCACGTCCACGTGCACGTGGGCCTCCTCCAGGCACCGCCAGCACGGCCCGGTGACGTTCACGCCGCCGCGCAGGCGGAAGTGCCAGCCGTTCACCGACCGGACGACGTCCAGGCGCAGCTCCGGCGTCTCCGGGTCCGCCAGGTAGCGCTGGCCCCCGAGGACCATGGCCTCCACCGGGACCCGGGCGTCCACCCTCGACGCCCCGCCGGACGGGGCATCGAGGGTCCGCAGGTCGAGGCGCCGCAGGACGCCGTCGCGGTTCCCGTGTGGCGGGCGGCGCCCGCCGGATCGATCAGTGCTCGTCGGCCTGCTCGTCGTAGATCACGCTGCCGCCGGAGGTGTCCTCGGCCTGGACCTTGCCCTGCAGGCGGTCGCGTCCGCGCTGCACGGCCGCGAGGAACTTCCCGAGGTTCACCTCGAGCGTACCCAGCACCTCGTCGGCGTAGTCCTCCGCGCCCAGGCGCACCTCGCGCTCGCGAAGGCGGGCGTCCTCGAGGATGGTCTCGGCCTCGCGCTCGGCCTTCCGCACGACCTCCTGCTGAGACACCTCGCGGGCCGCGGCGTCACGCGCCTCGGCGACGATCCGGTCCGCCTCCCGCTTGGCCTCGGCGAGCATCTCCTGCCGCTCCTTGACGATCCACCGGGCCTGCTTGACCTCCTCGGGGATCGTCGAGCGCATCTCGTCGAGCAGCTCGTAGATCGCCTCGCGGTCGATCCGGACCTGATCGGTCAAGGGGACGGCCCGCGCGTTGTGGATCAGGTCGTCCAGCTTGTCGATCAGCTCGAGAACGTCCACGCACCCTCCTCAGTCGGAATGCCCGGTCCCCTGGCGGGCCGCGGTCGCGAGGCGGGGACTCCGCTCGCGCAGCGCCAGCGCCACCCTGGGGGGAACAAATGCCTCCACGTCGCCGCCCCATGCGGCGACCTCGCGAATCCCGCTCGAGCTGATGAAGCTGTACTTGGGCGTCGCCGGGAGGTAGACGGTCTCGATCTCCGACGCCAGATGTTTGTTGATCTGGGCCATCTGGAACTCGTAGTCGAAGTCCGAGGTGGCGCGGAGGCCCTTCACCACGGCGACGGCGCCCACCGAGCGCGCCTGCTCGGTGACCAGGCAGTTGAAGCCGCCGACCCGCACGTTGGCGAGGCCCAGCTCGGCCGCCGCCTCACGGACGAACGCGACCCGCTCGTCGGTCGAGAACATCGGCGTCTTCTTGAACGATCCGTCGGTCACCGCGACGAACACTTCGTCGAACAGGCGGGAAGCCCTTTCGATGATGTCGAGGTGCCCGTACGTGACCGGGTCGTAGGTGCCCGGGCCCATCGCGATGCGGCGCATCACGCCCACCCGGCGGCCTCCGCGAGGCGCAGGACGGTGATGCGCGTGGTGCCGTATGTGCGGTCGGTGCGGTCGTCCACGGGGAGCCCGCCGAAGGTCGGGAGTGCTGGGCTCGCCGGGCCCTCGACGACGACGCGCGCGCCAGGCGAGACGATCGGGGCGAGGGCATCCGCGATGGCCTCCCCGATCCGCGGGAGCACGCTATACGGGGGGTCGATGACGCACAACCCGTAGAACCTTCCAGCGGCGCGCTCGGCCGGGAGGGCCGCCCGCCAGTCCCTGCACACCACGCGGGAGCGGGCCGCGATCCCCAGGGCGTCGAGGTTCCCGCGGATGCACGCGCACGCGCGGCGGTCGTCGTCCACGAACACCGCGGACGCGGCACCGCGGGAGAGCGCCTCGATGCCCATCGCGCCGGAGCCGGCGAACAGATCCAGGACGTCGACGCCGTCGAGGGGCCCGAGGATCGAGAACACGGCCTCCCGCACGCGGTCGGCGGTGGGGCGGGTGTCCCGCCCGGGCGGCGCGGCGAGGCGCCGGCCGCGGTGCTCGCCGCCGACGACCCTCATGCGTCCATGAGCCGCGGAATCGTGGCGAACCGGGCCTCCACCGCCTCCCGCAGGGGTGCGTGCTGCGGGAGGGTCATGTGCGGGTCGGCGCGGAGGATGCGACGGGCGACCTGGCGGGCCTGCGCCAGCGGCTTCCGGTCGCGCGCCAGCCGCGCCCAGCGCAGGTCGGTGGCGCCCGCCTGGCGGACGCCCAGGAGCGACCCCTCCCCCCGGATCTGCAGGTCCAGCTCCGCGAGGCGGAAGCCGTCGGCGGTCTGCGTGAGCGCCTCCAGGCGCCGCACGCCCTCCTCGGTGGCCGGCTCGCCGAACACCAGACACCGCCCGGGGCGGCTGCCGCGGCCCACCCGCCCGCGCAGCTGGTGCAGCTGGGCGAGGCCGAAGCGGTCGGCGCCCTCGATGACGATGACCGACGCGTTCGGGACGTCGATGCCCACCTCCACGACCGTGGTGGCCACCAGGACGTCGGTGTCGTGCGCGCCGAACGCCGCCATCGCCTCGCGCTTGGCGTCCGCCCGCATGGCACCGTGCACGAGCCCCACGCGGTGCTCCCGGAACGGCCCCTCCCGCAAGCGCTCGGCCTCTTGGGTCGCGGCCTTCGCCTCGGCGGCCTCTCCGCCCTCCACCAGCGGGCAGATCACGTACGCCTGGCCGCCGGCGCGCAGCTCCTCGCGCACCTCGGCGTACGCCGTCTCCCGGTCCTCCTCCCGGATCCAGCGGGTCTCGACCGGCCCGCGGCCCGCCGGGCGCCCCCGGATGGTGGAGACCGTGAGGTCCCCGTAGCTGGTGAGCGCCAGGGTGCGCGGGATGGGCGTGGCCGTCATGTACAGGATGTGCGCCGCCCGGCCGGCGGCGTCCAGGGCACGCTCGGCGAGGGCATGGCGCTGCTCCACCCCGAAGCGGTGCTGCTCGTCGACGACCAGCAGCCCCAGGCGGCTGAAGTCCACCCCCTCCGACAGGAGCGCCTGGGTGCCGACCGCGATGGGCGAGGTGCCGGTGCGCAGCGCCATGAGCCGTCGTTCGCGCTCGGCCTGCGGCACCTTCCCGGTGAGCAGCACGGGCGTGAGGCCGGCCGGGGCGAGCAGGGCGTCCAGGGATCGCAGGTGCTGCTCGGCGAGCGTCTCGGTGGGCACCAGCACCGCGGCCTGGCAGCCGGCCTCAACCGCCTGGCAGATCGCCAGCACCGCGACCAGCGTCTTGCCGGATCCCACCTCGCCCTGCAGCAGCCGCCGCATGGGGGCCCGCTCGCGCATGTCGCGGGAGATCTCCCGCAGCGAGCGCTCCTGCTCGGGCGTGGGCGTGAACGGCAGGGCGGCGCGCACGCGCTCCGAGCACTCCCCGGTGGGCGCCAGCCGGTGGGCGGGGCGGCGCTGCGCCTCCTGGCGCCGCAGCGCCATGAGCCCGAGCTGCAGCTCCAGGAGCTCCTCGGTGGCCAGGCGCCGGCGCCCCTCGCGGGCCTCCCCCGCCGACCGCGGGAAGTGGGCGGCCACCAGGGCGTCCGCCGCCGGCATGAGGTCCAGGCGGGTGCGCACCCACGCCGGCAGGCGCTCCGGGGCGCTGCGCGTGTACGGCCGCGCGCGGTCCACGAGCTCCCGGATGCGCGCGGACGGCAGCGCCTCGGTGGCCGGGTACACGGGCACCAGCCCCGTGGTGTGGAGTCCCTCGGACGCCCCGGCGCCCAGCAGCTCATGGGCCTTCACGGTGAGCTTGCGCGGCGCGCCGGGCCCCACGGTGCCGCGCAGCAGCAGCTCGTCGCCGGCGGCGAGCATGCGCACCAGGTGCCGCTGGTTGAACCAGGTGGCCTCCAGGCGGCCGGTGGCGTCGCCGACGACCGCCCGGATGATCACCAGGCCGCGCCGTCGCGTGGGGACGACGCGGATGGAGTGGAGCGCCACCCGCACCGTGGCCTCCTGGCCCGGCACCACCTGCGACACCGGCGTGGCGTCGCCGTACCGCTCGTACCGCACGGGGGTGTGCAGCAGCAGGTCCCCCACGGTGGCGAGCCCGAACGCGGTGGCGCGCTCGGCCGTCGCGGGGCGCACGCCGGGCAGCCGCCCGACGGGGGCGGTCCACCATGCGGGACCGGGTCGAGTGGGCGGGGGCGGGGCGGCGAGTGACGGGTCGCCGCCGAACGGTGTGTTGTGGTCGACGGTTGCGGCCACCTGCCGGGAGCCCCATAATCGCGCGTTGTCCCGCACGGGCGGCGACCGCCCGTGCGCTCGTGTGTCATGGTACGGCGAACCCAGGACTGAAAGACGGAGGACCGATGTCGAAGGTGTGTGCGGTGTGCGGTAAGGGCCCCGCGTTCGGGAACAACCGCAGCCACTCCATGCGCGCCACCCCGCGGCGGTTCGACCCGAACCTGCAGAAGGTGCGCATCCTCCAGGGCAAGACCCCCGTGCGCGCGTACGTGTGCACCCGCTGCCTCAAGGCCGGCAAGGTCGTGAAGGCCGTCTGAGCCGCGACGGCCGGGCACGCGCCCGGCCCGCCCCGCCCGCCGGGCGTGGGGCGACGGGGGCGGCTGGTAGGGTCACGCCCCCCATGCCCGACTACCAGCGACGCACCGATCCGCCTCTGGCGCCGGCGTTCGCGAAGGACCCCGTTCAGGAGGACTTCCTCGAGCGCCTCAACCTCCTGCTCGCGCCGCACGCGCAGGCGGAGGACACCGAGACCGGGGAGCGCTTCCCCACGCTGCACGTGGTGGGCGCGCCGCGCTCCGGCACGAGCCTGCTGTACCAGGTGCTGGCGAGCGGCCTGGACATCTCGTACGTGAGCAACCTGGTGGCCGCCTTCTGGCTGGCGCCGTCCTACGGCCTGCAGCTCGCGAAGAAGCTCGGCGTGGACCGGCTCCACTCGAACTTCAGCTCGAGCTTCGGCCGCACCGAGGGCGTCGCCGAGCCCCACGAGTTCGGCTACTTCTGGAACCACCACCTCGGCTACCCGGACCTCGCCGAGCGCGGCCCGGAGCACGACGAGGCGATCGACTGGGACCGGCTGCGCCGCGTGCTGGTCACCATGTCGCACCGCGCGGGCCGGCCGGTGGCGTTCAAGCCGATGCTGCTGGTGTGGCACCTGGAGACGATGCTGCGGCACATGCCGGGCACCTGCTACGTGTGGATCCGGCGGGAGCCACGCGACACCGCGCTCTCGCTGCTGAAGATGCGGCGGTCCCTGTACGGCACCCTCGACCGCTGGGCGTCGCTGAAGCCCGCGGTGGACCTCTCCGGGGAACCGCCGTGGCGGCAGGTGGCGGCCCAGGTCGTGCTGCTGGAGAACCTCCTCGAGGACGTCCACGGACGCCTCGGCGACGAGCACATGCTCGCGGTGCGGTACGAGCGCCTGTGTGCCGACCCGGTCGGCGTGCTGAACGACGTCAGCTCGATGATGGGTGCCAAGGGCCACGCGCCCGAGGTCCTCACCCCCGACCTGCAGCCGTTCACCCAGATGCGCAACGAGGCCCTCGCCGACGAGTACGGCGAGCGGGTCGACGCGGCCATCGCCGAGTTCTCCGCGCGGTTCGCCCGCACGTGAGCGCGCCCGCCGTCGTGGGGCGCATCGTCGCCCCGCTCGTGAACACCAACGAGCCGGAGTCCCAGGTCATCGAGGTGCACGCGCGGCCGTTCGCGGCCATCGCCCGGGGCGACCTGGTGTGCGTCCTGGAGACCAGCAAGGGCGCGGTCGAGGTGGAGGCCGAGCACGACGGCTTCGTGGGGCACATCCACGTCGCCGTGGACGACCGGGTCATCGCGGGCCAGCTCATCTGCGAGATCTTCGACGCGATGCCGGACCCGGCCGCCCAGCCGGCGCCCGCGCCCGCCGCGGCGGGACCGGAGGCCGCGTCCGCCCCCGGCGGGCCGCGCCTCACCAACAGGGCGGCGCGCCTCGCCCGCGACGCCGGGCTGGACCTCGCGGCCCTCCCCACCGACCGGATCCTCAGGGAGCAGGACATCCGCGAGGCCATCGCCGCGGCGCACCCCGCCCGGGAGCTCGACCCCGCGCTGGTGGCCTGCATCTCCCGCGGCTCGGTCGTGCTGTTCGGCGGCGGCGGGCACGCGAAGTCGCTCATCGACCTCATCCTGACTTCGCTGGACCTCGAGCCCCTGTGCGTCCTCGACGACCGCGCCGCCCCGGGCAGCGAGGTGATGGGCCTGCGGGTCGTCGGCGGCCGGGAGATGCTCCCGCTGCTCGCCGAGGCGGGCGTGCGCTTCGGCGTGAACGCGGTGGGCGGCCTGGGGCTCATCTCCTCCCGCATCCACGTCGGCGAGCTGCTCACCGCCGCCGGCCTGGAGCTGCCCGCGATGGTGGACCGCACCGCCGCGGTGGCGCCGTCCGCCCGGCTGGGCGCCGGCGTGCAGGTGTTCGCCAATGCGGCGGTCTGGTCGGACGCGGAGGTGGGCGACGGGGCGATCGTGAACACCGGGGCCGTGGTGTCGCACGACTGCCGCATCGGCGCGAACGCCCACATCACCCCCGGCGCGCTGCTCTCCGGCCACGTCGAGGTGGGCGAGGCCGCCCTGGTGGGGATGGGCGTGACCACCCGCATCGGCATGCGCATCGGCGCGCGCGCGATCGTCGGCAACGGCTGCGTGCTGAACGCGGACGT
>JADLHW010000071.1 GCA_020848615.1 Thermoleophilia bacterium | reverse complement strand
CGCGCGCGGCTTCATGTTCGTCGGCCGGGGCATCACCTACCCGGTGGCCCTCGAGGGGGCGCTGAAGCTCAAGGAGGTCTCCTACGTCCACGCGGAGGGGTATGCCGCCGGCGAGCTGAAGCACGGCCCGATCTCGCTGCTCGATGCCGCGGTGCCGCTGGTGGCGGTGGCCACCCGCTCGGCCCTCCGCGAGAAGCTCATCAGCAACGTGATGGAGGGCCGGGCCCGCGACGCCCGCGTGCTGGCGGTCGCGACCGAGGGCGACGAGGCGATGTGCCGCTTCGCGGACGACATCCTGTGGGTCCCCGACACCCTCGAGGTGCTCAGCCCGGCGCTGGCCATCATCCCGCTCCAGCTGTTCGCCTACCACACGGCGGTCTGGCGGGGCACCGACGTGGACCAGCCGCGCAACCTGGCCAAGTCGGTCACGGTGGAGTAGGGGGGCGTGGTGGGCCTGCCCGTGCCGCCGGAGGGCACGACCGAGCTGGGCGTCGACATCATCAAGATCGAGCGCATCGTCGGCGCGCTGCGCAAGCACGGCCGGCGGTTCCCATCGCGCATCCTCACGCCCGCCGAGGACGCGTACGTCCGCGACCGCCCGGAGAACCTCGCGGGGCGCTGGGCGGCCAAGGAGGCCGTCTCGAAGGTCCTCGGGCTGGGGGTCAGGGGCGTCGGCTGGCGAGAGATCGAGATCGTCCGGCTGCCGACCGGGCAACCGACGGTGCGGCTCCACGATCGGGCGCTGGTGCGGGCGCAGCAGCTGGGCATGGACCGGATCGCGGTGTCGATCAGCCACGAGCGGGACTACGCGGTGGCGATCGCGTTCGGGGTGCGCACGAAGGGTGGCGCGTTCGTCTTCCCCGTCGACATCGATGCGCGGCTCGACGACCGCGAGCGACAGGTGATGGCGCGCATCGAACGCCTGCGCGTGCTGGCCGGGGAGGCCGCGACCTTGGAGCGAGCAGCGACCGATGTGCTCGCCGCGGCCGCTGCGCCGGCGGCGGCCGATGCGCCCGCGGCGGCCGATGCGCCGGCGGCGGCCGATGCGCCGGCGGCGGACCCGGGCCCGGGCCCGGACGACGGTGCGGGGGTCAGGCCGTGACGGAGCGCGCTGGGCGGCGTTGGGAGCCGCCCGACGGGGTCGTCGCCATCGATGATGCACTCGTCGCACCGCTCCTTCCCGCCCGGCCCGAGGACGGTCACAAGGGAACCTTCGGGACGCTCATCGCGATCTGCGGCTCGCTGGAGTACACCGGAGCGGCGCTGCTGGCCGGCGGTGCCGCCCTGCGCACGGGTGCCGGCCTCGTGGTGCTGGCCGTGCCGGCGTCGCTCCAGGCTGTCGTCGCGGGTCGCATCCCCGAGCTGATCACGATGGGTCTGCCCGAATCCGCCCCGTTCCAGGTCGACGCGGGTGCCGCGGCATCGGCGGTCGCGGAGCGCCGGCACACGGCCCTGCTCGTCGGGCCGGGGCTGCGGCCCGGGGACGCGACCCGCGCGTTGGTCACAGCGCTGCTCGCGGCGTCGCCCGGCGCGACCGGCCCCGTGCCCGCGGTCGTCGATGCGGAGGCGCTCAACAGCCTCGCCGCGACGCCCGGGTGGGCGACGGCCGTGACGGGTCCGCTGGTCCTCACGCCGCACCCCGGCGAGCTGGCGCGCCTCGAGGGGGCCGAGGTCGGTGCGGACGACGCGGAACGAGCCGACCGTGCCCGCGCGGCGGCGGCACGCTGGGGTCACGTCGTCGTGCTCAAAGGCGCCCGGACCGTGGTGGCGGCACCGGGTGGATCGGCCGCGATGATCGATGCCCGGAACCCATCGCTGGGCACCGGTGGCACCGGGGATGTCCTCGCGGGCACGATCGCGTCGCTGCTCGCCCAGGGCCTGACCCCGTGGGACGCGGCGCGCCTGGGCGTCCACCTCCATGCGACCGCTGGGGCCCACGTGCGCGAGCGCCTGGGGGATGCGGGCCTCCTTGCGTCCGATCTGCTGCCGGAGCTGCCGCGCGTCCGGCGTCACCTGGCGCGCCTTGCGGCGCGCGCCGCGCCCGAGCGGCGACCATTCGGGTTCGCGATGCGTCGCGGCGACCCCGAGGACGGCTCGGCGTGACCTCCCCGGCCGACGAGGCCGCCGGTGTCGGCGCAGGCGGTGCCGGCGCAGGCGGTGTCGGCGCGGGTGCGGACCCGCGACCCGTGAGCGATGCGGAAGATGCGGCGGCCGTCCGGCCGCATGTGAAGCGGCGGGCATGGGTGTCCGTGGACACCACTGCGCTGGCACACAACCTGGGCGTGCTCAAGACGGTCGCCGGTCCGAGTGCGAGGGTGATCGCGGTCATCAAGGCCGATGCCTATGGCCACGGCCTGGTGCCAGCGGCGCGTGCCTTCCTCGGCGCGGGGGCGGCGATGCTCGCGGTGGCCACCGTGGATGAGGTGCTGCTGTTGCGCGGAGCGGGCATCCGGGCACCGGTCCTGCTGCTCTCTCCGCCCCCGATCGCGGCGGTCGAGGAGCTCGTGGCGTTCGATGTCGTCATCCCGGTGTCCGCAGACGACGGGGGCCGCGAGCTCGCCGCTCGGCTCCGGGCGCTCGCCTCGGCTGCTCGAACGCCCCGTTCGGTCTCGATCCATCTCGAGGCGGAGACCGGGCTGACGCGGATGGGCGTGCCCCCCGAGCGGTGCGGCGCGATCGCCGCGGAGCTGGCCGCCGTGCCCGGTGTCGCTGTCGACGGCCTCTGGTCGCACCTCGCGTGTCCCGAGGATGCCGCCGCCTCCGCCGCCCAGGCCGCCGAGCTGGCGCGAGCCGAACGGGCCGTGCTGGCCGCGGGCATCCGCATCCAGCTCCGGCACCTGGCGGCGAGCGGCGGCCTGCTGACCGGCACGGCCGTGTCCTACGGGGGACGGTGGGTGGCCGGTCGCCCGTCGCGCATCATGACGCTGCCCATCGGGTATGGCGACGGGTATGCGCGCAGCACCGGACCGGGCGCGGAGGTGCTGG
>JADLHW010000070.1 GCA_020848615.1 Thermoleophilia bacterium | reverse complement strand
GGTCAGCCCGGGCGCTGCGGGAGGGGCGGGGCCCCGGCCGTCCCCGCGATGAAGCTCATGTGGGCGCCGGCCAGGCGCCAGCCGCCGTCCCGCTCGACGGTCGTGAGGGTGACGCGGGTCGCCTCGGGGATCGGGTTGCCCTGGTGCGTGCCGGCCGTGTTCTGCCGGGCGGTGACCACGGCGGCGCCGTCGTACGTGCGGACGTCCACCTCGTCGAGGCTGAACGCGTCGTAGTGGAGGCCGTCGGGACCGAATCGCGCCAGCCACGCCGGCTTCGGCAGGATGAAGCCGTACGGCCCGATGGCCCGGAAGTCGTCGGTGAGCAGCTCGTCGAGGGCCTTCGCGTCGCCGTCCTGCTCGGCGGTCGTCCACTCCTCGAGGAACGTGCTGAGGTCGCTCATCGTCGGTGTCCTTTCGATCATTCGGTGTTCGCGCCGGGCGTGTCCACCGGCGCCGGGCCGATCCCGGCGGCGATCCGCCGGTCGGCCGTGTCGTGCAGGACGAAGTGCGTGGACGCCGTCGCGCGATACAGCCGGAACTCGGCGGGCGGCGTCACATCGGCGACCCCCCAGGGCCGTTCGCCCAGGGCCACGCTGCGTCGCGCGTACACCGCGATCGCCCGTTCGCAGTCCGGGCCCGTCAGCTGCTCGGCGACCGCCTCCACATAGACGGCCTGGCGCTCGCGGGGCGTGACCGTGGAGTCGAAGATGACGATCGCGACATCGCCTCGCGCCGCGATGTTCCGGGAGTGGCGGGCATCCGGCCGCGACACCCACAGGAACTCCGTGTGGGCGTCATGGGCGAACCAGACCGGGGTGATCCACGGGCGCCCGCCGGGGTCGGCGGTCGCGATCGTCATGTACCGGTTCGCGTCGATCACGGCGCGCGCCACCCGGTCGGGGGTCCGGGTCACGACGCCGACGCCCGGTCCGGACGCGGCGGGGCCGGCGCCGCCTCACGCCCCGCCACCGGCTCCCGCGAACCCGCCAGCGCGATCCGCTCGGCGCGCCCCTCCTCGAAGAGCCGCCCGGTGAGCGTCCCGACGACCGCGCCCACCGCGAGCGCGTTCATGCCGTGCAGCCCGCCCACCCATGGCTCGCTGTCCGCGGCGATCACCCCCAGGGCGGCCTGCACCCCGAGCAGCACGAGGGCGACGAGGGTCATCACGCGGTGCCGGCGGGCGGCGGCGGCGAACGAGAACGCGACGGCGCCGACGGGGATCAGCGCGTAGCCGACCGCCCGGTGGACATCGAAGTCCGTCGCGAAGAACGCCCCGGCTCCCGCGAGGAAGAACTGCAGCGCGACGCCCGCCATCATCAACCGGATCAGCCATCGGTGCCCGATCTGCGCCCATCGCATTGAAGGACCTCCCGTCACCGTCGCGCCGTCACCCGGTCGAGCTCCTGGAGCAGGTCGTGCGCCGCGAGCTCGACGGCCTTGTGGTGCCACTCCGACGCCCGGTACACGCAGGCGATGAGCCCCGAGCGGTGCAGGCGCCGGAAGTCGCCGTAGACGAAGGCGTAGCGGGCCTTGGTCTCGTCGCCCGCGCCGGTGGTGAGGCCCAGATGCCAGTCGGCGTACGCGGCCCAGTCGTGGCGCCGGAGGTACACGTTCTGCGCGTCGGCGTCCGGCTGCGCCGCACCCCAGTCGCTTCGCCGCACGTAGCGGCGGGCGCGGATGAGCGTGCGGGCGTGCTCGACCGCCGCCTCGTTCAGCTCGTATCTCGCCATCAGCCGGGGCCCGATGCGTCGTCGCGCGCGGCACCGGTCGTCGTCGCGGCGTGCAGCGGCGGGTGCTCGAGCACGCCCGGCCGGTACTCCACGAGCTGCGTGCGACCGTCGAAGGTCCGGCTGTCGACCATCTCGAGCGCCACGTCGGGGTAGCCGTCGTAGATCCGCTCGGCGCCGGTCCTCCCGGTGATCACCGGGAACATCACCACCCGGAAGCGGTCCACCACCCCGGCCGCCAGCAGCGAACGGCACAGGCTGCGGCTCCCGACCGTGGACAACGGCCCCGGGCGCTCCGCCTTCATCGCGCGCACCGCCTCGACCGCATCCCCGCGCACCAGCGTGGAGTTCGCCCAGTCGAGCGGGTCGTCGAGGGTCGATGAGAACACCACCTTCGCCGCCCGGGTGAGCTGATCGAACGAGCGCTCCTCCTCGGCGCCGGCGCCCGCGGGAAGGTCCCCCGCGAAGCCGTGCATGAGGCGGTACGTGTTCGCGCCCATCAGCAGCGTCGACTCGGGCTGCTCGCCGAGCCAGGCGAGGTACTCGGGCCCCTCCAGGCCCCACCACCCGGGCCAGCCCTCCGCCGACCCGTGGCCGTCGAGGGAGGTGATGAAGTCGACCAGCAGTTCACCCATCTCGGACTCCTTCCCCGTGCCGGACCGTCCGGGCGGCGCACACGGCCGCTCGCCGGCCTCAGGGCGGCTACCCCGCCCTCGCCGCGCAAAACGTCGCGGTGGCCGCACCGCCCGGTGGGCCGCCCGTCCCGGTTGCGATGAGAATGCCCCGGCCGGATCGTCCCAGTACCGGACCCCCTGAACGCCGGCCCGCTCGGAGGAACGCATGGGAAAGCTCATCTACGCCATCAACACGTCGCTGGACGGCTTCGTGGAGGACGCGACCGGCGCCTTCGACTGGTCGGTGCCCGACGATGAGGTGCACACCTTCTACAACGACATGATGCGCGGCGTCGGCACGCAACTGCTCGGCCGGCGCATGTACGAGACGATGGCCGTGTGGGAGACCGACCCGTCGTTCGCCGAAGGTCCGGCGATACCGGCGGATTTCGCCGCCGCGTGGCAGGACTCGGACAAGCTTCTCCACTCCACCACCCTCACCGAGCCCGTCACCCGGCGGACGCGCATCGTGACGGCGTTCGACGCCGACCGGGTGCGTGCCCTGAAGGAGGCGTCGCCGGACGACCTCCTGGTGGGCGGCCCCGGGCTCGCGGCGCATGCCCTGCGGGCGGGTGTCGTGGACGAGATCCGGCTGGTGATCTCACCGGTGACGGTCGGCGCGGGCAAGCCGGCCTTCCCGGTCGACCTCCGCCTGGACCTCGAGCTCGTCGACGAGCGCCGGTTCGGCAACGGCACGGTCCACGTGGCGTACCGGGTGCGGCCATGACCTCGGCTCGCACCGCCGCACGTGTCGAATCCCCCGGGCCGGGAAGGGACACGTCATGGAACCGGCCCGATGAACCGGGGAGGTGGGGACGATGATCCAGAGCATCGCGCTCGTCACGCTCGGCGTGGGCGAGCTCGAACGGGCGAAGGCGTTCTACGCCGCGCTCGGATGGACGCCGCAGCGGGAGATGGACGGGACCGCCTTCTACCAGGCGAACGGGGTCGTCCTGGTCCTCTGGGCACGCGCGAAGCTGGCCGAGGACATGGGCATCGCCGACGACGGGGCGACATGGAGCGGGATCGCCCTCGCCCACAACGTCCCATCCAAGGAGGACGTCGACGACATCACCCGCCGGGCCCGCGACGCGGGCGCCGAGGTCACGCGCGAGCCCGCCGAGACCTTCTACGGCGGGTACGCCGCGGGGTTCCGCGACCTCGACGGCCACGCATGGGAGGTCGCGCACAATCCCGGCTTCGGGCTCATGCCCGACGGCAGCGTCGACATCGGGGCCGAGCCGCGGTGACCCCCGTCCCGGGAGCGTCGCTCTGGCCACGCCTGGCGGACCTCCCGCTCGTCGTCGAGTCGTGCGGGTACGAGCCCCTGCGCGCGGCCCTCGCCGGCGACTTCACCCGCGTGACCACCCGGGTGCGGCTCATCGGGGCCGGCACCGACGGCCTCGGCGAGGACGTCTCGGTCATGGAGGAGGACGGCACCTCGCTCCACGAGGCGCCGCCCGCGCTGGGGCTCGAGGGCACGTGGACGCTGGAGCGCTTCTCCGACCACCTCGCGACGCTCGACCTGTTCGTGACGCCCCCGGAGTGGGAGACGGCGGCGCGCTACCGGCGCTGGGCGTTCGAGTCGGCGGCCCTGGACCTGGCCCTGCGCCAGGCTGGGCGGGCCCTCCACGAGGTGCTGGCGCTGGAGCCGCGGCCGCTGCGCTTCGTGAACTCCTTCGGCCTCGGGACGCCGCCGTCGATCGAGGCGGTGCGCCGCCGGCTGGCACGCGCTCCGGGCGTGCGCTTCAAGATCGACGCCGAGGCCGGCTGGCCCCCCGGGCTCGTCGACGAGGTGGCCGCGACCGGCGCCGTCGACACGATCGACTTCAAGGGTCGTTATGGCCTGGAGGTCGCGGACACCCGGGCGCTCCTGGACCTCTACGAGCGCGTCATCGCGGCCTTCCCCGAGGCCTACCTGGAGGACCCGCACGACCTGCCCGAGATCGCATCACTGCTCGGCGGCCACCGTGACCGCGTCGCCTACGACGCGCCGGTCCACACCGCCGGGGACATCGGCGCGACCTCGCCGGCGGCGCGTGCCGTGAACGTCAAGCCGTCGCGGATCGGCAGCGTGCGCGAACTGCTGGAGGTCTACGCCCGCTGCGCCCGCGAGGGGCGCCCCATGTACGGCGGCGGGATGGGCGAGCTCGGCGTGGGCCGCGGGCAGATCGAACTGCTCGCCGCGATCTTCCACCCCGACGCCCCCAACGACGTCGCCCCGAGCGCATACAACGAGGACGACCCGGCGGGTGTCCTGCCGGGCAGCCCGCTGGACCCGCGTCCGGCGCCCACCGGCTTTCGCCGCGGGGACTGAGGTGACGCGGGCCGCCGGGCGGCCCGCGTCACCCCGGGGCGTCACCCCGCCTGACGGCCGATCCGAACCCGCCAGGTCTCCGGGCCCTCCTCCAGGTAGTCCCAGGAGAACGCGCCGTTGCGCTCCGCCTCGAACTGGTACCGCAGGGGCCGGGGGTCGTGGTCGTTCACCAGCTCGAACGCCTCGCCCGGGGCGAGCCCGTCGAACAGGTCGAAGATCCGGGGGTGGCGCTCCCGCGGGATGATCTCGCGGACGTCGAGGACGGTGGTGTCGCTCATGTGGCTCCTCTCGTGAGGGGTCGGACGGGACTGTCTTCGGGGCGCGGCCGGCGCGCGGACGCGCACACGGCGACGGCGGCCGCCACCGCGAGGGAGGCGGCACACAGCAGGACCGCCCCGGCGCGGGCGACCGCGGGGGCGTGCGCGGCGACGCCGCCGACAAGGGCGGCGAGGCCGGCGGCGAACGCCGCCTGCTCGGCGAGGGCGATGCGCTGCGGGACCAGGTCGGAGAGCGTCGGGACGCCGGGCGTGCCCGCCAGGTCGGCCCAGCGGCCGGTCCACACCAGCATCGGGACGACCTTGAACAGGTGACCGGAGGTGACGCCACAGCCCAGGCCCACGGCCAGCAGCAGCACCGCCGGGATCGACGCCCGCACGACCGAGGCGCCCGCGACCCAGGCGATCCCCGGGATGAGGCAGGCCCCGGCGGCCGACGCCAGGCCGATCACCAGGTGCACCAGCGGCGCCTCGACGCGGCGGCGCCGGTGGCGCGCGACCCCGGCGACGTACCGCCCGGCCGCGGCGACGCCCGCCAGCAGGAGCACCCCGCCGGCGACGACCACCGGGGTGAGGTCCAGCAGGAGGCCGAGCGCCAGCGGCGGCACGGATGCGTGCCACAGGGCCAGCGCGACGGTCCCCGGGCGCCGCGGGTAGCCGTGCGACAGGGCGAACATGGGTGCCAGGCGGAGGGCCATCGCCAGGATCGCCCCGCCGATCCAGCCCACCAGGGCGACCACGGCGTGGGCGCCGATGAGGCGCATGCGGTCGACGTCCAGGAACGGGTCCACGCGGTTCGCCGCCATCACCCCACCCAGGACGGCGACCGTGGCGAGCCACGTCGCGGCCAGCGCCATGCCCGCTCCCGGCGCACCGGCGTTCCCCGCCCGCGCGGCACGCACCAGCACGTTCACCAGCGCGGCGGTGAGGGCCGTCAGCGCGACGACCACGAGGGTGCCGCCCACGGCGATCGCCGGGGTGTCACCGGCCCACAGCCCCAGCGCGAGCGCCCAGGACCCGCCGACCAGGGCGGCGGCCGTGAGCGACGCGGGGACCGCGCCCATCAGCACGCGCCGGAACAGGACCGGCACCAGCTGCAGCAGCGCGCCGAGGATCGCCGCCGTGAGGAACCCGAGGCCCAGCAGGTGGACCGCGCCCAGCTGGGCGGGGCCGTAGGCGACGCCGGAGGCCAGGTCCGGCGCCGCCAGGGCCAGCGCCGCGGTGCCCGCCACCTGGGCGGCCGCGGCCGCGGCGAGGATCGTGACCGGCAGCTGCCACGGGGGCCCGCCGACCGTCGCCCGGCGCTCGGCCGTGCGCTTCCCGGGCGCCTCGTACCGCCGTTCGCTCACCCGTGGGTCCCCGGGGCGCCCAGGTCCGCCAGCCCCGTCGACCCGATGCGATCGGGATCCCACGGCGGGTCGAACACGACCTCCACCTCCACCGGGGGGCCGCCGGGACGGGTGAGGGCCCGCTCGACGCCGCCGGTGATGACCTCGTGCAACGGGCAGCCGGGGGTGGTGAGCGTCATCGTCACCGCGATGCGCTCCGGCGAGACCGCGAGCCCGTAGATGAGGCCGAGCTCGACGACGTCGAGGCCGAGCTCCGGGTCGATGACCTGCCGGAGCGCCGCCCAGGCCTCGGCCTCGTTCATGACGGCGCCCCCGCGGTGATCCGCACCAGGACGCCGCGGTCGTCACGGTCGATCGTGTAGGTGAAGCCGCGATCGTCGAGCTCCGGCAGCAGGAACGCCGGGACCCGGTCGTTGACGTGCAGCAGCACGGCACCCGCCGGCAGCTCCTCCAGGGCGGCGAGGGTGCGCTCCATCGGCTCCGGCGGCTCCAGGCCGCGCACGTCCAGGAGCACCTCGGGCCGCCAGTACCGGACCTCCCAGTCATCGGGCGCCAGCTCGCGGCTCACCTTGGCGAAGCCGCGCTTGCCCAGGACGTTGTGGAGGGGACGCGGGTCGAACGGGGCCCGCAGCACCAGGACCTCGCCCTGGCCGAGGGTCTCGACGGCCTCCATGATCGCCCCGAACGGCTCGGTGCCGGCGGCGAGCAGCGGACGCACGTCCAGGTCCTTGACCGGTGCGCCCTCGGGGGGCGTGATCTCGTGGGCCGCGGCGTCCATCTCGTCCTCCTCGGGTCAATTTCTCCGTTGTGGCGGAGTATAAATCAGGAGCGGCGCGCGGACGCAACCGTGTGCGTTCCCCGTATCGCCCGCGGCTACCCTCGGACCCATGCACCGGGTCGCCCCGCATCCCCCTCCCGGCCCAGGTGCGCGGGACATCCCCTGGCTGGTGCGCGCACGGGCCCGGGACCCGCTCGTCCTCATCCGCGCCGTGCGCGACCGGTACGGGGACGTCGCGCACCTGTCGGTCGCGGGCCGCCATGTGGTGCTGGTGAGCGACCCCGCCCTCGCGGTGCGGCTGCTCGCCGGCCACGCCGCGGACCTGGTGAAGTGGCGGCTGGACGGCGACCGGCGGGTGCTGTTCGGCGACGGGCTCCTCACCAGCGACGGCGACCTGTGGCGACGGCAACGGCGGATCATCCAGCCGGCCTTCGAGCGGGACCGCATGGGCGCGTACGCGGAGGTGATCGTCCGCCACGCAGCCGCCCGCGTGGCCGGGTGGCCCGACGGCGCGGTCGTCGACGCCGGCGCGGAGATGACCGCGATCACCACGACGGTGGTCGGCGAGGTGATGTTCGGCATGGACCTGGGGCCCGAGACCGCGCGCATCCGGGACGCGGTGGGCGCGGTGATGGCGTTCTTCCAGCTGCTGCAGCCGCCGCTGGGCGGGCTGCGCTCGCGCCTGCCCGGCCGGGTGCGCCGCCGGTTCCTGCGCGCCCGCGCCGAGTTGGACGCGCTCGTCGCCCGCGCGGTCGCCGCCCGGCGCGCCGCGGACGTGACCGGCGACGACATGCTCGGGATGCTGCTCGCCGCCCGCGACGAGTACGGACGGCCCCTGCCCGCCGGCCTCGTGCGCGACGAGATGCTCACCATGCTGGGTGCCGGGCTGGAGACCACCGCGAGCGCGCTGGCCTTCGCATGGTGGGAGGTCGCCCGGCACCCGGACGCCGCCGCCCGGCTGGAGGAGGAGGCGCGGGCCTGGGAGGGCACGGCGGATCCCGCGGCGCTGCCGTTCGCCCGCGCCGTCTTCGAGGAGACGCTGCGCCTGCACCCGCCGGCGTGGATCGTGAGCCGGGTCGCGGCGGCGCCGGTGCCCGTGCGGGACTGGACGGCCCCCGCCGGGACGATCCTGATCATCTCGCCCTACCTCATGCACCGCGACGCCCGGTGGTTCCCGGACCCGGAGCGGTTCGACCCGGACCGCCCGCTCCCGGCGGACGGCGCGTCCGGGTTCCTGCCGTTCGGCGCCGGTCCCCGCAAGTGCGTGGGCACCCACCTCGCCCGCGCCGAGGGGCCGCTGGTGCTGGCCACCGTCGCCCGGGAGGTCCGGCTGCGGCCCGCCGGGCCCGCCCCGCGGGAGCGGCCGATGGTGACCCTGCGGCCCGACCGGGGCCCGATGATGCGCGTGGAGCGCCGTTCGTCCCCGGCGCGGGACGCGGCGCCGCACTAGCCTGTGGCCGTGAGCACCGGAACGACCACCGCCTCCCGGGCCTCCGGCCGGGGCGCCCTGCCCCTGCTGCTGGGCGCGGGGGCCGTCGCCCTCGCCGTCGCCCTCACGGTCCTCACCGGTGGCTCGTTCAGCGCCCGCACCGGCTACGACCAGGCGGTTCGGGACGTGCTGCTGGACGACTGGTGGACACTGTGGGCCGTCCCGCCCGTGGAGGTCGCGCTCACCGGGCTGCTCACCGCGTGGCTGTTCATCGCCGGCCGCCGGGAGGGCCGCGCCTACGCCCTGGCCGCCGCCGGGGTGCTGCTGGTCGCCGTGTGCTCCCCCATCGCGGGTCTCGCCCAGAGCGGCCTGCTGTCGGCGCACATGGGCCAGCACGTCCTCATCGGGGCGGTCGCGCCGCTGCTGGCGCTGATGGCCCTGCCGCAGGCCGTGCCCGGTGCTTCGCCGCGGCGGTGGTGGGCCGCGCTGCTGTCGCCGCCCGTCGCGTTCGCGCTGTGGGTGCTGAGCACCGTCGTGTGGCTCATCCCCGCCGTCCACCACCACGTGCTCACCAACCAGCCGTTGTGGATCCTGCAGCAGGTCTCCTTCTTCACCTTCGGCGCGATCTTCTGGGCCCCGGTCGCCGAACGCCTCACCCCCGCCCCCCTCTGGTACTCGGCGGGCGTGAAGTGCGCCGTGCTGATGGGCCTGTGGTTCGTGGGCCTCACGATCGCCAACGTGTTCTGGTTCGCGGGCCACGCCTTCTATGCATCGCACGCCGTCGCGGCGCGGGCCCTCGGGCTGCAGCCGCTGGAGGATCAGGGCATGGCGGGCACGGTGATGATGGTGACCCACTGCTTCATCGCGTTCACCGCGGTGTCGGTGCTGTTCTTCCGCGCGGCGCGCGAGCGCACCTTCCAACAGCGCCTGGTCGAGGCCGGGATCGACGAGGAGCGGGCGCGCTGGGCGGTGCGGTACGGCGGGGCCGATGCGCTGGCCCGGGAGGCCGGCATCGCGGTGACGGTGCGGGCGGGGATCGACTAGCCGGAGCCCCGCCGGGGCACCGCACCGGACGGCGAACTCGACGGAAGTCCGGGAGGAACTCCCCCCGAGCCTGACAGAAGCTCACATTTGCTGATTCGGCGTGAGGCGATAGCCTCCGCACGCCCCCGAGCACCGGTGCCCCGTCCCGGTGTGACCTCCGAACACAGGGAACGTCCTGCCCGCGACCCTTCAGGACCGTCCGGCTGCGCTGGCATTCCTTCCGGCGCCGTCCGAGGAGTTCTCCGACGACTGGATCGTGCGCCTCGTCCGACAGGGCGACGCCCGAGCCTTCGAGCAGCTCGTGGACCGCCACCGGGACGCCCTGTCCCGCTACTGCCGCGGGGTCACGGGCCACGCCCAGGACGCCGAGGAGGCGTTCCAGACCACGCTCATCAAGGCGTACCAGGCGATCCGGCGGGGTGACCGCGTCACCGCGCTGCGGCCCTGGCTCATCGCGATCGCCCGGAACGCCTGCGTGGACCTCATCCGGCAGCGGCCCGACTGGCAGACCCTCACCACCGAGCAGGCCGCCCGCGGGGACGACCCGGGCGACATGCAGGTCACCCGTGAGCGGTTCGAGGGCCTCCGGCGGGATCTCGCGGACCTGAAGGAGCTGCACCGCTCGGCGCTCCTGCTGCGCGAGCTCAACGGCATGTCGCACCGGGAGATCGGCGACGCGCTCGGCACGTCGCCCGAGAGCGCGAAGCGCCTGATCTTCGAGGCGCGCGAGTCCCTGGTGGAGCGCGCCGCGGGGCGGGAGCTGGACTGCGCGGACGTCCGCGCCCGCATCTCCGAGCACGACGGCCGGATGCTGCGCTCCCGGCGCCTGCGCGCCCACCTCGACGAGTGCGCCTGCTGCGCCGAGTACCGCGCGACGCTGGTGAACCGGCCGCGCCAGCTCGCCGCCATGTTCCCCGTGCTGCCCGCGGCGGTCGCGGCCCGCATCCTGCAGGGCCTCGGCCTGGGCGGCGGCGCGGCGGCCGGAGGCGGCGGCGTGGCCGCGCTCGCGGGGTCGGTCGGCGGCGGCTCGCTGCTCGGCGGGCTCAGCGTCCAGACCGCGGCGATCCTCGGGGTCCTCACGATCGGCGGGGCCACCATGGTGCCCGGCCTGCTCGTGGCCGACCGCGTGGGCCAGGCCAGCACGAAGTTCGGGGAAGCGGCGCCGGTGCTGAGCGTGACCGACGTCGGCGCCCACCACGTGCTCACCACCGCCGCGGTGCGGCGGATCCAGGAGACCGGGCCCGGCTCCATCTCCCTGCTCACCGGCTCCGGCGCCTCCGTGACGTCCCCGCGGGCGCAGGAGCGCACGTCGCCCGCCCCCGTCGCGGCCGCCTCCCCGGCGGTGACCCGGCCGGACACCGCCCCGGCGGAGCCCGCCGGCGACTCCCCGGCACCCGAGCCCCCGGCACCGCGCAACGACGGGCGGGCGGGCGGCACCCAGCCCGTGACCACGAGCGGCCCGGCGGTCGCGGCCCCCGACACGGGGACCTCGACCGGCACGCGCGCCGGCGGCGGCACCGCGGGCGTGGGCGAGGGCACCGGAGGGTCCACCGACATCCGCCGCCCGGGAGCGGGCGGAGGCGCGGCGGCCGCGCCGATCAGCGCGCCCTCGGCGCCGTCCGCACCCGCCGCGGCCCCCGTCGCACCCGTCTCGGCCCCGGCCGTGCCCGCCGCGGCCCCCTCCGTGCCGGACGGCGGGCTCACCGGGCAGCCGGCCGGCGCCGGTGACGGCGTCCAGCGCCCGGGCTCGGCGCAGGGCACCCCGCCGTCGCCGCCGAGCGGCGTGGACGACACCGGCGCACCGCCCGCGCCGCCGGCCGTGACCCCGGCGCCCGTCCCCTCGGGCCCCTCGACCGGCCCCCAGGAACCCGTCCCGCCGTCGAAGGCCCCGACGACCAAGCCCCCGGCGACCAAGGTCCCGGCGACCGAGGTCCCGGCCACCGAGGTCCCGACCACCAAGGTCCCGGGGACCAAGGTCCCGCCGTCCAAGGCGCCGCCCGCCAAGGGCGACGGCGACGGGAAGGGCGATCGCGGCGGGCACGACGCGGACGACGACGAAACGGCCGGCGACGGCTGCCACGCGCACGACGGCGGCCGGGCCCGCGGGCACTGACCCCGGGCCCCGGGGACGGCGGGCGCCCCCGGT
Source organism: Thermoleophilia bacterium (assembly GCA_020848615.1). Classification (GTDB taxonomy): domain Bacteria; phylum Actinomycetota; class Thermoleophilia; order Miltoncostaeales; family Miltoncostaeaceae. Next base: position 200 of record JADLHW010000070.1, on the reverse strand, counting down.
TACCGGATGACCCGTCCCGGGCGCGGCACCCCCGCCGGAGGTCATCATGTCGGTGCGGCCCCGCGTGCCCGGTTGACGCTGCCCGAAGCGTCATCGGCGGGATCCCCGGTGCCGAAGAGAGCCCAATATGCGACAAACCGGCGTCCGGACGCCCTCGCGGCGGGGTGCTCCGCACGTCCGGCAGGCGAATTTCGATCTGG